>JANNPR010001230.1:0-3485 GCA_031400345.1 Planctomycetota bacterium
CGCGGCCATCGGATCAGCTGCTGTAGGCGAAACGACTTCCCAAGAGGCAAGCAGATGTTGCCCGGAGATGAAGGCTCCCTACCTTCGGCGGGAACAATCGTCACCCCGAATGCATCGTCTTTTACCTCGATTAATCAAAGCAATCGTAGTGCCAAGGACTATCCAATCCAGACCAGCGTATTCGGCGTGACCGGAACCGGCAGTAAGTTTGTGTATATCTTCGATCGTTCAGCGAGCATGACTGACTTGGACGGACTACCGATGCGCGCCGCAAAGTCGCATCTTGTTGCTAGTTTGGTAACACTCGACGACGTGCATCAATTCCAAATTATCTTCTACAACGATCGCTTAACGTTTTTTAACCCGCGTGCGCCACTGCCACCAGGACTGTTGTTTGCCAGCGAGGGAGTAAAGCGTCAAGCCGTGTCATTCGTGCGTGACATTGCCGCAGATGGTGGAACGAATCACATCGACGCTCTGAATCGCGGGATCGCTTTACAGCCGGATGTTATTTTCTTCTTGACCGACGCTGACGATCCCCAGCTTTCGTCTGCCGATCTGTCCGAAATCCGACGACGCAACAAAGGCACTATCATTAATACCGTTGAGTTCGGTGCCGGAGCTGAACCAAAGACCGAAAGGACCTTGGCCAATTTGGCACGCGAGAACGGTGGTCAGTATGTTTATGTTGATGTACTCAACCTTAAAGCGCATCCATAAACTGAAGATAAAAGGGTATCGATGAAAACGTGTGTTTTTGGCTTCGGTCAGCCGGCGAGTAGGGCATTTTTATTCACAGCCGCAATCGTCGGTCTTAGTAACGTGGTGGTCGCGAATGACGTGGTCACCGTCATCGCGTCTAAGGATGGACAAAAATCGGTGCGCCTTGTGGGAGAGATCACCGAATACACTGGCATCTTTTTAGAAATTCGACTTGTAAGTGGTCGAGAGCAACGCATCGCGGCAAGTTCGGTTCGGGAGATTCATACGAGTCGATCACCTATCCATTTTCAAGCGGACCAGTCGTTTGAGAATAGTAAGTTTAAAGAGGGATTGGTTGGGTATGACGAGGCTCTCCGAGTGGAGCCACGAGAGTGGATGAAACGGCAAATTCGCAGCCGACTAGCTTGGTGTCATCAGGGCCTTCGACAATATGTACAGGCGGGTGACATCTGTCTCGAATTGTGTCGGAACGAACCGGCCAGCCCGTACTTAGACGCGTTGCCGCTGACGTGGAAGCCAGTCGCTTCAAGCGAAGTCCCATCCGACGTCGCTCGTCGTTGGCTGCAAAACGACCAACCCTACGCTCGGTTGCTGGGATCGAGTTGGCTATTACTTTCCGCCGATAATGAGCTCGCGACAAAAGCACTACACACGTTATCGAAAGACGACGACGAACGCGTGTCGGCTTTGGCGGTCATGCAATTGTGGCGAGCGCGGATCGACGTGGCGACGCAAGCGGAAGTGAGCGCGTGGCAAGAGCGAGTGCAACGCATGCCGGCAACATTGCGAGGTGGTCCCTACTTCATCATCGGCCAAGCCATGATCCGATTGAAACAACCTGATTCCGCTGCGTTGGCGTTTCTGCGGGTCCCCATCGACTTTCCGCACAATCGCGAGATGGCAGCGGAAGCACTGTTATTCGCGGCGCAGTCGCTGCAAATACAAAGTCCCGCAGAAGCAAACCGCTTGTATGATGAGGCCCGGCAACGCTATGGAGATACCGTCGCCGTCGTAATGCTGCCGCAGAAAGCACAATAAGCGATTGACATCTCGGAAAGGACGTCCATGTACATCCGCATTTTTGCTTCGGCTGTGGCATCGTTCTTGATTTGCACCAAATGCCGGGTCTTATTTGCGTCAGCCGAGCAAGCTCACAATACTTCCCAGCAACAATCAGAAAGCCTTCTCAAGATGGTTTTCTCGGGAGGCCCCATCGGCATCGCGATCATGCTGGCGTTGATCGCTCTGTCGGTGGTAACAGCCTATTTGATTTTTGAACAGATACTGACAATTCGGCGCACACAGTTCATACCGAGTGGTCTCGCCGACAACGTACGACAGTTGTTGCATGCTGGACAGATTACCGATGCTGAGCAGTTGTGTCGCAAACGCCCTTGTCTGTTGTCGTTCGTGTTGCAGAGCGGTCTGGCCGAATGCGACGAAGGTTGGCCCGCTATCGAAAAAGCAATGGAGGATTCTTTAGCGGAACAATCCGCTAGCCTGTTTCGCAAGAATGCTTATCTGTCGGTATTAGCCAATATCGCGCCCATGGTCGGTTTGCTAGGCACAGTCATTGGATTGGCGATAAGTTTTCGCCAAGCGGCCGACAATTCGGGAGACGCCGGCACC
Source organism: Planctomycetota bacterium (assembly GCA_031400345.1). Classification (GTDB taxonomy): domain Bacteria; phylum Planctomycetota; class Planctomycetia; order Pirellulales; family Pirellulaceae; genus JANNPR01. The sequence continues at coordinate 2,353 of JANNPR010001230.1, forward strand.
GGGGCACTAGCGACAGGAATCTACCAGGCACTTGTGCCGATCGTGGTGGGCTTGGTGATTTCAATTCCTTCATTCGGCGCATTCGCACTTTTTCGTAATCGAATCGACGAATTGCTGGCGGATATTGGCTACGCCGCGGAACAGACTCTGGACCCCCTCAAGCATCGCCCGCCGTCGAGGAGCCTCGACCCTCCACCGCCACCTCGGCCGCCCTCAGCTTGCGAAGGCATGTAATCTGGCGAATTTTACTAGATAAGTCCGGCAAAGGCTTTCGCGCGCGGGCTAGTCGATGTCTTCGTCCTGGACCTGTTCTTCGGCTTGCGGAAACTGAGGATCCATCTCGCGCAATGTTTCTACGATGACGCCGGCAACGGCAAGGTTTCGATACCACTTTTGATCGGCGGGGATGATATACCAGGGGGCCGGCACGGTTGTGCAACGGGTGAGCATTTCGTTAAATGCGACCATGTATTCGTCCCATTTCTTCGACTTGGCCAAATCATCTGGGGAGAACTTCCAGTATTTCTCTGGCCGCTTCAGCCTTTCGTGGAAACGCTTATGCTGCTCTTCTTGGGAGATGTGCAGATAGAACTTCAGAATCGTGGTACCGCTGTCGGCCAGCATGTGCTCAAAGTGGTTGATGTGTTCGAACCGGGGTCGCCACACGTCTTCAGGAACAATGTTGTCGACGCGGACGACCAGCACATCTTCATAATGTGAGCGGTTAAAAACGCCAATCATTCCCTTCGCGGGGGTCATTTTGTGAATTCGCCAAAGAAAGTCGTGTGACAATTCTTCTTTGCTAGGCACCTTGAAGGAAGAAACCTGAACTCCCTGTGGATTGACTCCGCGGAACACGTGCCGAATGGTGCCGTCTTTACCACCAGCATCCATCGCCTGTAAGACAATCAAAAGGCTACGGCGATTCTCAGCGTACAATCGCCGTTGCGTCTCGAAAATTTCGTCGCGGAAGGATTTAAACTCTTTTTCGGCCTTGTCGCGTTCTACGCGAAGTCCCTTGCTGTCCGTCGGTTTATCGTTCAATGGGACGCTTGTGCCCGGTGCGAAAAAGTTAAACGTAACAAAAGATACATATCAAGCATGCGAAATTGAAAAGCATGCTGGATTTTTGC
>JANNPR010001294.1:0-2221 GCA_031400345.1 Planctomycetota bacterium
AACAGCCCTGCGGTAGGTTTAGTGACGTCGCTCTTGATCTTGTTCTTCATGACCTTCATGATGGTCGCTCAGTTTAAAGCGGGTGCCTTGATCATGAAGATCTGCTGGCCAAGCTCTGGTGCGCTGGACCTGAATGAAGCCGGACAGTCGCTGGACTTCTACTACTACCTCGGGCTCGCTGTTTTTAGTGTTACTGTCGTTGGCTACACGCTCATCGGCGGTTTTCTGGCCGCGGTTTGGACGGATTTGTTCCAAAGTATCCTGATGTTGGTCGGTGTCATGCTGCTGTTACCGTTGACGCTGTATGCAGTGGGCGGACTGGAGAACGCCAGTCGAGTTCTGCAGTACGACGTGTCGTTTAAAGCGTCTACCAGCGAGGAGGATCGCGCTCGCAACCAAACGCGACGCGAACCCGCGGAAGCACGGCTACTCGCTCTGGACACCGCTTTAAGCGACTATGCGACGTCGCACGACGGCCGACTTCCCGACCGGCTCGAGGATCTGTCGAATGCCGACGCGGAAGTCGCCAGATTACCGACGAAGGGCGGGCTAATCCTGAATGCAAGCACGACTCACGATGGCAACGCGTCCGCGACCACGGATCCCATGACGGGAAAGCCTTTCGTGTATTTCGGTCGCGCCGGACATATATCGACCAGCGAGTTGCCCCGCCGCCTTGTCGTGGTGACACCTGCTGACGAGGCTGGCTGGCGGAGCTGCCTGTATTCTAATGGCGTCGTTCGTTCCGGCCTGGCAAGTGAGCCTGGCGCCCTCAGCACCGGTCCCGGGCCCTTCGGATTTCATCCGCTTGGACTTGCCGTTTCGTTCTTTTTTCTGTGGGTGCTGAACGGGATCGCCTCACCAGCCGGAATCGTGCGGGTCATGGCCGCCAAGAATACAGAGACGATGCGACGTTCGATCTATGTGCTTGCGTCTTACAATATGCTGATTTACTTGCCGCTTGTAATCATCTGTATTTGTGGCCGCGTTCTCATTCCAGACCTGCCGTCTAAACTTTCTGACGAAATCATCCCACGGCTAGCGCTCCAGACAACGGGCCAGTTGTGGGGCGGTTCCTTGATCGCTGGTCTCATTCTGGCCGCTCCCTTCGGCGCCGTCATGGCCACGGTTAGTTCCTATCTGGTCGTGATCGCATCCGGACTCGTGCGCGACATCTATCAGCGATTCATCAATCCCCAGGTGACCGATCGGGAAACCCGCCGCCTGTCGTATGCCGTAATGGTAGTTGTCGGCTTGGTGGCAGTGGCGGCCAACTGCCGACCTGTCGAGTACCTGCAGACGATCGTGGTGTTCAGCGGTTCTTGCGGTACCGCGGCATTCCTGATTCCCGCATTGATGGCAGCCTATTGGCGACGTGCCACGGCGAGTGGAGCGTTGGCCGCTATGGTGTGTGGTACTGGGGTAATGCTAATGCTGTACGGCGTCGGCTGGATCAACGGCGTCTTCAAGCCCTATCTGTTATTGGGATTAGAGCCGCTTCTGTGGGGGGTGCTCGCGTCACTTGTGGCCGGCCTAACCGTCAGCTTGCTCACCCAAACTCCGGATTCAAAATGCCTCGCTTTATGCTTTAATGAGTTGGAGATACAGGAGAGATCATGAAGGTCACGAACATCCAAAGTTGGCTCGTTGACGTTCCGCAAATACCTCCCATTGCCCCTTATCAATCGCGGTACCGAGCCCAGTCAAGTAAAGAGACGCTCTTGTTCCGGGTCGAAACCGATGAAGGAATCGCGGGTTGGGGGGAAGCTCCACAAAGTTGGATTGAAGGAACACCGTTCGACGGCAGCGAAGGCTCGCGGGCGTTGAAGCATCTACGCGGCTGGGACCCCTTTGATATTGAGCGGTTGTATAGTTCTCCTGATCTGGACCGCGGTTATCTTCAGAGCGGTATCGAGATGGCGTTCTGGGACATCATGGGAAAAGCGGTTGGCAGGCCGCTCTATCAGCTCCTCGGCGGCGCCGTTCGCTCGAAGGACATCGAGTTGGCGGCGTGCATGGGGATTCAGCCATACGAACGCGCGGGGGAGCTGGCGAGATGGTATCTCGAACGGGGCTTTTCCACGTTGAAGACGAAAGCTGGGCGTCGACCCGAAGAAGATCTGGAGATGGTACGTGGCGTCAGAGATGCGGTGGGGGACAAACTCAAGCTCCGCATCGATCCCAACATGGGCTATCAGCCACCGGTAGCGATGCAGCTGGC
>JANNPR010000007.1:0-2466 GCA_031400345.1 Planctomycetota bacterium
GCCGAAACCAATCAAATCGAAATGTCGTGGTCTCGCCTTTAGCATCGGTATACGTAAGCGGCTGATGACTTCCATTGTACGTGTAGGATTGAAGGACGGTCCGATTGGGTGTCGCCATCCCAAAATCGTCGTAGTTCTGAGCCATCGTGGACGAGCGCGTATCGACCAGACATGCCCAGTTCATTCCTATGAACTCCTCCGAGCCGACATTAATGTCGCCGCTCCCTTGATTGAACGTGGCGGCCAATTTAAAGCCGGAATAATCAAATTTCAGGGTCACCGGAATGGCAGGGTTATAAGTAGAACTTGAGGCACTTAAACCATAGGTGGCACTGAAAGGTGCGCCACGGGTAAAAACATCTACTCGGCCTTGCGCATTCGGCCCAGCTATTTGAGCGTTCGGGCTTGATGCGTTGAGCGAATGCCGCAACATGAACAAACGATTGAACTGTGCAGCGCCGAAGTTGGTGTTAGTGAGCTTCACTGAAATCGTCGCCGGTGTCGTCGGTATACGGCGACAAAGCATCGATCCGCCGTCGGTCGTACCTGTGAAAACAGTCGTCGTCGGGACGGGGTCTGCGTAGATTTGAGCAAACGCCCCGCCGGCAGCAGGGTCACGGGAAGCATATCCAGTGGGCGCTCGCGCTACCCAGCCGGGATCTAAGACAGTGGAATCGAAGTTTTCGGTAAATGTTTGGGTGCCGGACGCAGGACGCGCCACGCGCAACAAATCGATGCCATTCGCAGAATATTCGAAAACTAATTCGTGATTCGCAGCATTAATAGATCGCGTAATCCGACCATATTCGTTGTAGTAGTACTGCCAGATTTGATCTGTCCCACCTTCTACCCCCTTTCGCATCACGAGCGTCGGACTGTAGCTCGTCCCTCTGAATATCGGCTCGTGAAACGGACTGGCACCTTGATTCGCATACTTGCGTTGCATGGGGTACACATACCAAATGCGATTTTGAAGTGCGGGCTTTTCACTCTCTATAATGCCAGCAGTCGTGTTCATCCCCGTTAGATATTCATGCAGCCAATGCGTAAGATGGGCCTTAGAATAGTCCAAGGTGCCACCCATTTGCTTCATGGCTTCTTTGTTCCAGTGGAAGGTATTTCTGAATTGCAAGTAGTTGTTGGTCGTAAGGGTGTTGTTATAAATTGCGCTGTAACTAGGAACACCGTCTGTGCTTAAGTTACTTTCCGACGCTGCAATACTTGTCGCTTGGTGACGAAATTCAACACGTTCTTTTTCGCCGTTTGAATCGGTTACCGTTATCCATCTATTCGGCTTTGTGCACGCCGTACTCGGGGTTTCGTCTTCGCAGTAATGTTCGAAGGTCGTCTGCCTCGGCCCTGTACTTAGATAGGGTGTTGTGATCCCGATCATTCGATCAGTGCCCGATGCGTACTGCAATGTAGATGTGACGCCGATCACGTCGGTGATGCTGCCAAACGGCCCGCTTCCTACTCCAAATTCCGCATAGCGACCGAAGGGGTCAGTAATCCGCGATACGCGACCGGTATTGCCGTCGTATTGGATAGTGGTCGCCTGGCTAACCGCGTCGATAATTCTCTTAAGACGTGTCTGGGCGCTGGATGCGACATACTCGTATTCCATCGTGACAGTATTGCCAGTCGGATCTTTGTAGGCTGTCATGAAGATCCGACGTGGCAAGGTGCCACCGTCCGTGTACGAGAATATCTCTTGACTACCGTCATTCATGTACCGGATGTAGCGTACTGCGGGTGCCGAAACCGTTAAGTCTCGCACCAGACGCGCTTGGGTTTGGTCGTCTGTCTCAAAATCCCCAGTAACGGAGTCGTATCCCGAATAGGTCCGCCATCCTCCATCACGGACAAAATGACGAACCTCCCGATCAGGGGAATCCAATGGGTGGTCTTCGATAAAGCTAAACCAATTAAACGTCCACTTTGGGCCAAAGTTTGTGTAACTCGGGTTGGCACTCCGGTCATTTTCTCTCTGGTTGTACGTGACCGTGAAACGCATTGCTGGACCGCGCGGCGGGTCGTAGAAAAGTGGCGTATCTTGGACGTTGAGACTGACCAACATCGAGTGGATCGAATAGGTCGGCATGCCATAAGGGCCGGCAGGGCTTTGGGGGGTCTCGCAGCAGTTCTTCGGATCTTCGGGCCTGAAGGGATCGGGATCGCTGGTAATGGTGCCGCCCATTCCATAAGTGCCAGCCGCCTCTTGGTTCGTTGCGAGCCGCCATGACCCGCTTATCTTGGACTCCGGAATGAGATAGAACCCGCTCGACTCCGCGTCCAAGGCCTCTTCGGTAACCCACAACTCACGGCCGAATGTAGGGTCCGATATTCTGTAGCGACCATTGACGCTTTCGGTGACGGCAGCGAAATGATTGACCTTCCAATGGATCACGACGGGCGCCGGCAGTGGGGCGCCGGGCGAACGAAAGGCAGCGCGATAACCGACATTCG
>JANNPR010000009.1:0-2520 GCA_031400345.1 Planctomycetota bacterium
CTTGCGCCTGGCACGCCATGTTTCCAAACATTTGGCGAAGAAACGGCCATCGCGCCAGTCCCCAATGTTAAAGATGAGAAGTCGCGAAAAGATGACGAGTACTACGAGCTCATGACGCTATTTGCCGATACTTTCGATCAGGTTGAACGGAATTACGTGAAGGATATCAGCCGTCGCGAGCTGATGGAGGCCGCTATCCACGGCATGCTTCATAAGCTCGATCAATACTCGAACTACATACCGCCCAAAGAGCTTGATCAGTTTCGCACCGGTGTGGAGAGCGAATTTGGGGGTATTGGCCTGCAGTTAGCTACGCAGGACGACGTAATACTTGTCGCAAGTCCCTTGCACAATACGCCCGCGTTTCGGGCGGGCATATTGGCTGGCGACCGGATCACCGAAATTGATGGCCGCACAACCAAAGGTATGCACATGGACGAAGCGGTGCGTCGGCTTAAAGGCCCGCCCGGTACTTCAATTGCACTCACCGTTTTCCGCCCCAGTAAAGACACTCCTCAAACTATGAAATTGGACCTCAAGCGAGAGATTGTGCGGATTGAAACGGTACTGGGAGATCGACGGAGCGAAAGTGGCGCCTGGCAATTTCTCTACGATGACGAAAAGAAAATTGGCTATGTACGTCTGACGGGCTTCGGACGCAACACCGCCGATGACCTGAAAGGAGTCGTCACCAAGCTGGCTCGCGACAAGATGAAGGGCTTGGTGCTTGACCTGCGCTTCAACCCAGGTGGTTTATTGTCGGCGGCCATCGAGGTCAGCGACTTGTTTGCCAGTAGCGGAACCATCGTCAGCACGGAAGGACGGAATGTCCCCAAACGCACGTGGGAGGCTCATAAGGCTGGCACGTTCGAAGGTTTTCACATGGTGGTCCTAGTGAACCGTTATAGCGCTAGCGCCAGTGAAATTGTGGCCGCTTGTCTGCAGGACCATAATCGAGCTGTCGTGGTCGGCGAACGCACTTGGGGCAAGGGGAGCGTTCAGAATATTATTGAACTCGAGGACGGCAAGAGCGCGCTGAAGCTGACGACTGCCGGATATCATCGCCCGAGCGGTAAGAACATTCATCGCATTCAGGGCACATCGCCGAAGGAAGAATGGGGCGTTAAGCCTAATGAAGGTTTTGAGGTCATGCTCACCGATTCGGAACTCGCCAAGTTCGTGTTCAATCGGCGGGAACGCGACATTGGCAAATGGGAAACAATAGAGGATTCATCGACCGAAAGCACCGGCGACAAACAATTGAATAAGGCGTTGGAATACTTGAAAGAAAAAATCGAGACCGATGCCGGCAATGAAACGGCAGAGAAAACGCAGTCCTAATCGTCGGACTAGCACTAATGCCAATGGCTACTGGTTAAACCTCGATGCTGTTGCTGACCATCGAAACGACTTGCGACGAGACGGCAGCAGCAGTCGTCACTGACGATCTGCAGGTCTTGTCGTCGGTCGTCGCCTCTCAGGACCAGCTACATGCAAAGTTTAACGGTGTTGTTCCGGAAATTGCAGCGCGGGCTCACGTCGAAAAAATACTGCCCGTGATTGATGAGGCCCTACGTCAAGCAGGAGTTCATTTGGCGGATCTGGACGCAATCGCCGTCGCCAATACTCCCGGTCTGGCGGGATCGCTCCTGGTTGGGCTCGTCGCCGCTAAAACCCTGTGTGTGGCGGCTGGTAAACCATTAATCGCCATTAACCATCTCCATGCTCACATCTATGCTTGCCGCATGGCGGCCGGGAAAAACGTATTCCCCTGCGTGGGTTTGGTTGTCAGCGGCGGACACACGAGTTTGTATCGTTGTCAAAATCCCTTTGAATTTGAGTTATTAGGTGGCACGATCGACGACGCCGCAGGGGAAGCTTTCGACAAGGTAGCGAGCATGTTGGGTTTGCCATTTCCCGGTGGGCCGGCGCTGGCTCGCGCCGCGGAAAAGGGGAATTCATCGGCCTACGCATTTCCGCGAGCCTTTCGCGACGATCCGAATCGACTTCAATTCAGCTTTAGTGGACTCAAAACGGCCGTGCGTTATGCCATCGCTGGCCCGGGTCGACCGGACTTTCAAGCACTCCGGCTATCGGAACAGCAGGTATCCGATGTGGCGGCCAGTTTCCAGGAAGCGGTAGTCGACTCGCTCGTGAGCAAGACGTTACTGGCCCTAGATCGCAGCGGCTTGAACACTTTATGCGTCGGCGGCGGAGTCGCTGCCAATCAACGACTTCGCATTCAATTACATTTGGAAGCGGAACGACGCGGCATTGAATTGCACATCGCACCCACCAAGCTTTGTACGGACAATGCAGTGATGGGCGCCATCGCAGCAGAGAAACTCCGAGCTGGTGCCTTCGATTCGTTAGAACTGGATATCGTTCCAGGCCTGGTACGAGGGTAGTTGATCTGGGTGACGTAATTTTTTGAGAAGGTGCCGTTGGGAAGTGTGCCACTGGCAGCCGCCGGCGTTGGCTCCGATGTACAGCCAGACTACTTCGGCGGCAAGCCAGTGC
>JANNPR010000018.1:0-3677 GCA_031400345.1 Planctomycetota bacterium
ACGGATTCATTGAATCTCATTACGCCGCTAAGCGGAGGTAGTGGAGTCTTGGATGGCTCCACCTTCGTCATTCGAAAAGGCATCTCGCCTCCGGTGACGTTTGAGTTCAACAGCGACGGAGTGTCGACGCCCGGTAATCAGATCATCGGCTTTTCCAGCGGCACGACGCGAAATTCATTGGCCAAATCCATTGCCACGGTAATCACGGGCGTCGCCAGCCTTGGGCTCCGGGCAGAATCTGTCACCAACAGCGGCATCGTCCGGCTGAACGAAACGCCAAGTCATGCATTGACCATCAATCCCAATACCGGGTTGACTATTTCCGGCGTCCGCGGTGGAGCGGTGCCAGTACAGTTCATTCCTGATGCGTCGTTTACCGCGGGCGAAATGGCGGGCGTCATTATCAACGCGATCAACTTTAGCCAGTCGAATGCATTTGCGCGATTACGTGGCAGCGATACCATTTTTCTCGATAATGTGTCGACTGCCACCAGCAGCGTAAAGGGGATTCTCAACATCACGGTAGGCGGGATCCGTGACGTCGGTGGTAATCTGTTGCAGCCGAATCGGCCTAATAACGAAACGCAATTCACGATCATGCTAGGTGACGTCGCATTGGACTTAGGCGACGCCCCCGACCCGCTCACCTCGGTTGCCGGGCAGTATCCAACACTTGTTGCCAGCAACGGTGCTCGCCATGTGATTTCCCACGGCGCGTCCCATTTAGGAAGCAGCGTGGATTTGGATGCCGACGGGCAACCCACTCGTGCAGCGGATGGGGACGATGCCGACCATACCATCAACCTCGCGAATACAAGCTTGTCGTTGTTTGGTTTGCCGGCCTTCAACCTAGACCTTCCTTCCGCCGCGGCCGTGGCAAACGGGCAGACATTTGTGTTGGGCGATGGCCAGCACCCCAATGTCACCTTCGAATTCAACACGGGAGCTGCAGCGCCCGGTAACGTACTGGTTCCCTTTACGCTGACGGATAGCCGCGATGTGATCATTGATTCCATTGTCGCAGCGGTTGCCGCTCGATTGAATCCGGATACAGGCGTGAATTCGTTCCCGCTCACCGGTTTCACGCCAGTAAATCAAGGAAACGGCCGCGTACACTTAGGTGGCGTTCCTCACTTGTCTGTGTCCGAAAACAGCGCGGGACTGTCAGCATCGGTTACATCCTCGGCGACCCAGGCGCCCCGTCACCGCCTGCAGATTGCCGCAGGGGTCGCGGATGGAGACACGATCGTCATCAACGATGGAGTGCACGCCACGGCCACGTTTGAGATTGACGTGAATAATTCGGGGGTCATCGGCGGGCACGTTCCCATCAATGTCCCAGCCGGTGCACCCATCAACGACATTGCTGACGCACTAGTTGCAGCCATACGCGGTGAGATCTCCGCGTTACGGCTATCCGGACTCGCTCCCCGCAACTTAGGCAGCGGTTTGGTGCACGTCGGGGAACGTTTGAATCATTCCGTCATTCTGAATACCCCAACGCCCAGTGCACTGCGCTTCACAAATCGGCTTTCAGCGGGAATCCAGGCAACGGGTGCCGGACTATCCGTAAGAGTGCCTCCAAAGATGAACTTAGGAGTGACATCCCCTGGCGCCGGAATTGTGGACGGTTCGTATTTCATCGTCAACGACGGCGTCAACCCGCCGGTGACTTTCGAATTCAACTCTGCCGGATCATTCACGCAGCCGAACCGAGAAATCCGAATCCTGACTGGCGACTCCACCACGGACGTGGCAGGAAAAATCGCTGTTGCGATTCGGCAGGCATTTGTAGACGGTGACTTGGCATCGCTCGGCGCTGTTGCCGTGGGCGCGACGGTTGATCTAGCAAGTGTTACCCCGACGACATCGGTAACCGTGAACGCAGGTAGCGGACTCGCCGTTACCAGTGCCGTCGTCGACGGCGATACGCTGAGCGTCGATCCGGACGGCCCCGGTGGCGTTGCCGCAATTATCTTTGAATTTGACAACGGCAGTGGTACTGGAGTGAATGTTCCCGTTCTCTATGCCACAACCGCAGGTGCGGATACTCAGTTCCGCAGCGCGAACCAGGTTGCTGATGCGTTAGTCGCAGCCATCATTGCCAATGGTACGACGGGCTTGACGCCGGTGAACCTGGGTGCCGCGGTCGTGCAGTTAGGAGGCACCCCGAGTCACGTGGTGACCAAGGCAGGGGCCGGTAATACCCTAGTACTAAGTGGCACAGCCGGCCAGACCGCTGACGGCCAGACGTTTGTCATTCAGGATAGTACGAATGTTTATACCTTCGAATTTGACCGAAACGGCATTCGTACTGCCAAGTCAAATATTCCAGTCACCTTTACTGCTACCAGCACGGCCAATGACATGGCCACTGCGATCGCGGACGCCGTCAATTCTGCTCGCATAGGTGTCGTGGCCAATGTAACCGGCAGTTCCGTCGACTTGTTGCAAGATGACGGTGACGGTGTTTCATTTGACTATGTCGTGAACCGTAACGTGGTGACTCCTATCACGGTGTTGTCTTCAGGCCCGGCGTTGTTGGATGCGTGGGTGGACTTCAACCAAAACGGCTCGTGGAACGACGTAGGCGAAAAGGTGCTCGACAGCGTGGCTCTTAGTGCCGGCACAAACTCGTTGGAGTTCACGGCACCCGCGAGTGCGATCGCGGGGTACACCTATGCTCGTTTCCGTGTGAGCGCTGGCGGTAACTTGTTCCCCACGGGTGTCACCGTTGGCGGAGAAGTGGAGGATTACCGGATTCTCGTAGTTTCTGGCACTCCTCCGGTTGCAGTTAACGATACGCGCACTACAAACGAAGACACCATTTTGAACGTGTCTGCGAGCGGCGTGTTGGCGAATGACACCGATGCGGAAGTTCAGCCGCTGACTGTTTACGAAGTTGAAGGCGACGTGCTCAACGTCGGCCGCACCATCACGTTAGCATCAGGAGCAAAGCTGACGCTGAATCGGGATGGTTCATTCCTGTACGACCCCACGAATTCGGTGACGTGGCAGGCCATGTTGGCCGGAGACCAAAAAACGGAAACGTTTACCTATCGCGTTAGCGATAACCCGTTATGCGGACCGCCCTGCGCTCCCATGGTGTCGAACAACCTGGCGACGGTAACGATCACGATCAATGGCCTGAACGACGCACCGATTCTCGACAACTCAGGCACGATGAGCTTGGCTGCGATTAACGAAGATTTGCCAACAGCCTCGAATACGGGCAGCACGGTTCGCTCAATAATTAACTCGAGCTCGGCAAATTCCGGTAATGCGATTACAGACGTCGATACGGGATCGGTCGAAGGCATCGCGGTCACCAATGTTGACAATACAAACGGTACCTGGCAGTACTCCATAAACAACGGAAGCAACTGGACCGCCTTTTCGGGAGTTACGCCCACAACTTCGACGTTGTTAAGCGACGTGGCTTCGACTCGCGTTCGGTTCCTGCCGAATGCAAACTTCAACGTCAATCTTGGTAGCCCGTCCATTACATTCCGAGCCTGGGATCGTACTGCCGGATCCAACGGCCAGACGGGTGTCGACGTATCGATCAACGGCGGTACTACTCCGTATAGTCTCGCCACGGAGTCAGCCGCAATTGTCGTAAATGCCCAGAATGATAACCCTTCGTTTACCACGAAGCCTGCGGGTTTGAATGTCAA
>JANNPR010000049.1:0-3819 GCA_031400345.1 Planctomycetota bacterium
AGTTGACCCGTGGCGGTGGCCGTCAGGAACGCAGCACGAATGATTCTGTCTTTGGCCGGTTCTCCCAACCGCAAATCGACTCGCCGAAGATAATCCACTGCCGACAGATTGTGCTGTTTCGCCAGCTCGAATTCTGTCGCTAACTGCGCTCGCGTAAGCGTGTGCCCGGCTACTTCCTGATACACTTCTTGCATTACGGCGACTTGGCGTTCGTTAATCCTGCCGTCGTCCAATATCAACAGAACCATTACGCGCAATAAGTGCGTGTGAAATTCACGACGATACGCCTGTGGATCAAACTCTAAGACGTCGGGAAGCCATTGCGTACCGCAAACATCGCACTTCAAAGTGTCCGATTCGACATCCAGCGGAATTAAAGGGATAAAAAAAACCGTTAAAAATCGCCGCACTAACTTCCGCTGATAGCTAGATTCGTTGATGCAGGATGGACAAAAGAATTTGCCCTTGTCTCGCTTGGTAGTGATGCCCATCGTCCCAATGTGCATGAGAGTGCCTTGTCGGAGTTAGGTTCGGCGCGACTTCATGCAATGGCAACGGTAACGGGGTTACATAGCGTCCTGATCCGAGTTACTCCTCCGACGGCTCTTCCAAATAAGTGTAGCCGTTGAGCGCTTCCTCATAGAACTTGATTAAACGGCCAGCTTCTTGATTGTCAACGCGCCCTTCGCGAACAGCCATCTCTACCGCCTTCTGAAGGCGATTGATCAAATCTCGACCGTTGAATTGCACATATTGCAAGACTTCGTGAACCGTGTCTCCTTTGACAATCTGTTCTAGGATTACCTCGCCACGTTCGGAAAGGTCGACATGAACAGTATTGGTATCACCGAAAAGATTGTGAAGATCACCGAGGATCTCCTGGTACGCGCCAATGAGAAATGCACCCAGAAAATACGGAGTGCCGTCGAACTTATGCAATGGTAGGGTGCGGCGGACGTCACGACGGTCAATGAATTGATCAATCTTGCCATCCGAGTCGCAAGTGATGTCGCCCAGAACCGCATGCTGGGTCGGCCGCTCATTTAGCCGATGAATGGGCATCACCGGAAATAATTGTTTGATCGCCCAGCTGTCTGGCATCGATTGAAACAGCGAGAAATTGCAAAAAAAGATGTCCGATAACATAAAATCAAGGCCGACCAGTTCCTCGGGAATGAAGTCTAACTGATCGCATAGTCGGCGAATCTTTTTGCAAATGGCGAAAAACAGATTTTCCGCCAAGCTGCGCTGATCCAGTGAAAGATATCCGGTGCTGAACAAGTTCAGCGTCATATCAAGCGCCTGCTGAGAATCGTGATAGCTTTCGAGCACATTGCGGGCATTGACGGTCTTGTATGTCTCCAACAAGGTATGCAACGGCTGTTCATACTCTTCCGGAAAATCATTTGGCAGCTCGTCGCCGTTTCCTTGGCCGGCAACTCCGAGCACCCCGAAAATAAGGGCGCTGTGATAGGAAACGATGGCGCGGCCACTCTCCGAAATAATATTAGGATGCGGTACCTCAGCGTCGTTGCAGACGGTTAACAGGTGATAAACCACGTCATTCGCATATTCTTGGAGCGTGTAATTCACACTCGATTCAAAATTCGTTTGCGATCCGTCGTAATCGACCCCGAGGCCACCGCCCACATCCATATACTCCAGACCAGCACCCCGTTTCACGAGATCCACGTAGACTCGTCCGGCTTCGATCAATGCGCCTTTGATGTGGCGAATATTTGTAATCTGGCTGCCCATGTGAAAATGAAGGAGTTTGAAACAATCAGCCATGCCGCGTTGCTTGAGCTCTTCCAGGCCGTGCAGAATCTCGGACACGGTAAGTCCAAACTTAGATCGATAGCCGCCGGACGACTGCCATCGTCCCGATCCGCGCGCGGCGAGTTTTACGCGCATGCCGATTTGCGGGCGGACCCCAAGTTTCTGAGCGTAACGCAAAATCATGTCCAGTTCGGTGTACTTCTCGACGACAGGGATAACGCGTCGCCCTAGTTTTTGAGCGATCATCGCCATTTCGATAAATTCTGGATCCTTGAAGCCATTGCAAATGATGGGGGTGTCCGCTTCAGTCATGGCCACGACGGCCAGTAGCTCCGGCTTGCTGCCTGCCTCCAGTCCAAAGCCGTATTCTCGCCCGTACTCCACTACCTCTTCTACGACCTGCCGTTGCTGATTGACTTTAATCGGGTAAACGCAGGCATACTTCCCCTGATAGTCATGCTCGCGAATCGCCTGCGCGAAGGCATCATGGATCTCTTTCATCCGATCTTTGAGTATGCCCTTAAAGCGAATCAACATTGGCAAATCGAGTCCCCGCACCTGGACCCGGTCAACCAGTTCCTTCAGATCGATCGAAACAGCCGGATCCTTACTGGGGTGGACCAACAGATTGCCGTTGGGACCTACTGAAAAATAGCCCTTGCCCCACCGGGGAACTTCATAGATTTCACTTGCATCCGTGATGGACCAGCGATCGTTCGCTTCTTTTACAATCATCGTAGTAGTAATTCCTTAGGTCACCTTTCGCGATTTATCGTCCCGGCGATGAAGCAGGAAACATCGACGAGTTGCGGACGATCGTTAATATGAAACTTCACGCGGATATAACGCAAGGGTCAAGGCGGTGATTTCTGGGGTGCGCAACCTATTCCCCGTGTGGGTTCCGTCGGCCATTCATTGTCACAGTTACCAAATAGAGCTCACCCGCCCTCGAGAAATATGAAAAGTGCTCGCCATTTTCTGCCTGGTAGCTTTCGCCAAGCCGACAAATGACGACAATCGGCTGCCGTTCGAACTGAGTGTTTAGTTCGCTCGATCTATCCGGGCGAGTAAGCCAAATGGATGTCTCAATTTGTGCCGTCTAAATCTCTGCCGAGTGAAAGGGTACGCTTATGGAGCTGCGGTGGAATTCCAGCTTTTCGGCTAGCTGTTTGCATGCCGCCGCAGCGGTTTACGACGGTCGCAGACTCTCGGACGAGCGCCTCGCAGAAGCATTGGCCCAGCCGGTCGCGAGTCTGGCGAAATCGATGGCCACGTGGGACTTGCCCGTGGGCCGCCTTTGGCGCCATTTGAATCCACTGTCTGCCACAGTAGACAGCAATACCGCGTTGGCCGAAGGGGCAATTCGCAAAGCGGTAGGAAATGTTCCCGCGGGGGCTGTCAGCGAAATCGCGGGCGGGATTTCCGAAATCGAGAATGCTGTCCGCCAATCCTTTCCCAAACTCGTCGAGGAGCTGTCGCTTCGCATCAAGCCATTGCGCGAGCATTGGGAAGCCCGCGGACCCGGTCTTCTCCGATCCATTGTTCGTTTAACGGATGAACGGGTGTTAGTTTCGAATGCTGAGGTGATCGTGGTGCACCCGGCAATCGGCGGTGCGGGCGTGGCCCATCTGATTTACAACTCAATCCGCATCGAGGGGTTGCTTGCCAATCCGATAGTACAGCTGCCAGAAACTCTCCGGTTGGGTTGGCTGCTTGCCCAATTGAACTCCGATTTACCCGTGTTTTCCGATGCCATCCACGGCGACCGTCTTTCAGCGGTGGCGGAAATGGCTTTCCTAGCCGTGGTTATAAAGGCTGCGGAGGACGTGGAGTGGGCCGAATTCTCGTCAGACAACATTCAATTAGCTTTGGATGCATGGCACGTGAGCGTTCCCGACGACCGGGATCCGGTAGAAGCGATCATGGAATGGTGGGGTGTTTTTAGCGAATCCCCAACACGTTGGGATGTGGCACTGGCAGCATTGGATCGATTGCTTTATGAGTGACCAAAGGATCGAACTCGAAACTGAGACTCCCGCT
>JANNPR010000066.1:0-3954 GCA_031400345.1 Planctomycetota bacterium
AGAAGGCCGGTTCGGCGTGTGTTGTTATGTCAACATCTTTGTGGAATACGACAAAGCCATCGTCACGGGACGACCGGCGCAGGGGTACTTTGTGTTTGTGATGTTGGGTGGCAAAAGATCGCGCAGCGAGCGCCGGCCCACCAAGGACCAGTAGGCGGTGAAAATGCAAAATGAAAATTGCAAAATGAAAATTGCAAAGTGCAAAGTGAACAATGCAAATTGCGAATGTAAAGTGATTCCGAGGACGCGCGTGCCCTCCACCATTTTCATTTTGCAATTTGCACTTTGCATTTTTCACTTTGCATTCGTTCCCGTTATTCACTGCCTAATGATTATTGGTGGGCCGGCGCTCGCTCCGCGAGCTTGTCCCACCCTACAGCTTGTCCCATCCTACGGTGTCATAGCCCATAGAACGCCAACGCGTTGTCATGGAACAGGCGGCGTTGTGCCTTTTGATCGCGATTCTTCACGACCTGTTTTAAGGCCGTAACCCATTCGGCATAAGAAGCGCCCACCAGGCACACGGGCCAATCTCCCCCAAACATCACTCGATCGGGGCCAAATGTGTCTAAGCAGTGGTTGATCGCCGGGGCTAACACACCGGGTAGGTCCTGAGTCTTGGGAGCTCCGGCCACGATCCCCGAGATTTTGCAAACCACATTAGGGCGTTTGGCAATCGTGCCGATATCTTTCCGCCATGGTTCGGCATCGTGCTCGGCTTTTTCATTCTCTTTAAGCAGCTTCGCGGAAAACGCTTTCGGGTCCGCGTTGCCGCAGTGGTCCAATATGAAACGGGTACCCGGACAGCGGTCGATCAGTTTGGCAGCGTCCGCGAGCTCCGTGGGTCTCATGCACAGGTCAAAGCTCATCTGAAGTTCGCCGAGCAATTGCACGGATTTGACGAACTGGGGTTCCAAACACAATCCTGGTAGTGCGTCACTCGAGTGCAATACCTGGCGGATCCCCTTGATGTATTTGTTGCCTCGGAATTGGCGGACGTAGTCCGGAAATTTTTCAGAATTGGGACGACCTGAAATAACTGCGGCCACCGTAGGGGACGATTGGGTTTCACATAGCTTGATGATCGTTTCCGCTTCTTTCAGATGCTGTTCCGGAATGACATCCACTTCCATGTACACGGCCTGGACCACATTCAGCCCCTTGGTCGCCTCGCGATAGTCAGGCGGCTGGTAGGATTTGCGCAACACGTCCGGCGCATCGGCACTCAACCAGGCCAACTGGAATTTGCTCAAATCCCAAAGATGCTGATGCGTATCGACGATAGGGGGCTGGCCGGAATCCGCGACCTCGGCAGCACTCAACCATCCCTGACCGAGCAAATCCGTTGTCGCAGCCAGACCGGCCAAAGAGCTCCGTAAGAACCCGCGGCGGTGGAATGTCATGTCGATAACTCCCATTAGTGATTTGGCTACGAAACCCACAAAGATCGAGACGGATGCTATGCTTGCGATTCGATCGTAACTGATTCTGGAACCGCCAGCCATGTTCGCAAGGAGTTCGACGTGTATCAACCTCCAATCGGCTGTCATAAATCGGAACTCGACACCCCCGTAATTTGCATCGATTTAGACGCGATGGAAGAGAATATTCAATTCATGTCCGATTATTGCCAGCGCAATCGAATTGGCTGGCGACCGCATTCAAAGTGCCACAAATCCTCTTTAATCGCGAACAAACTGATCGATGCCGGCGCAATCGGCGCGACCTGTGCCAAGTTAGGTGAGGCGGAGGTTCTGGCCGCCGGCGGCGTCCGGGACATCCTGATTGCGAATTTAATTGTGGGGCAACAAAAAGTTCAGCGTTTGGCGAAGCTCAGACAGATTGCCGATCCCATCGTATGTGTCGATCACATGGACCAGGCAAACGCTCTCAGCGCGGGTATGTCGGCGGCTGGCCCTGAACTGCGGGTGCTGATCGAAATCGATATCGGGCTGAAGCGAGTTGGCGTCCTTCCGGGGCCACCCGTCATCGAATTGGCGCGCCAAATCTCCGAGTTGCCAGGATTGCAATTCGCAGGGGTGATGGCCTACGAGGGGCATTTGTTGATGGTCGAGGATCCACGCGAGAAAACGGCGAAAATCCGCGAAGCGCTTGATCTTTTGACGACAGCGGTAGCTCGACTGGAAGAAACTGGACTTCCTTGCTCCATCGTCTCCTGCGGTGGGACCGGTTCCTATTTGCAATCGGTGCCCCACCCGGGAATCACAGAAGTCCAGGCAGGCGGACTAATCTTCATGGACGCATATTATCGCTTTCGTTGTCACGTTCAAGATTTTCGATATGCCATGACCGTGCTCACGACCGTCGTCGGTCGACCGGCGGCCGATCGAGCGATCATCGACGCCGGTCGCAAAACGATGAACCAGGAACTGCATCTTCCGTTCCTATTAGAGCGAGAGGACATTCGCGTGAAATCCTTGTCTGCGGAACACGGAACCTTGGAGTTAGACCCCACCGCTTCCGCGCTGAAGATTGGCGATCAACTGGAGTTCATTCCCGGCTACAGCGACTTTACAACCGTCCTGCATGATGCGATGTACGCCTTTCGCCGAGAACGACTCGAACAGATTATTCCGTTGGAAGCGCGAGGACGGTTGCAGTAGGAGTCGGCAGTCGGCAGTCGGCAGTCGGCAGTCGGCAGTCGGCAGTCGGCAGTCGGCAGTCGGCAGTCGGGGGTGGGAGTCGGCGGTGGGAGTCGGCGGTGGGAGTCGGCAGTCGAGGGGGACGGTGGGAAGTGGGCAGTCGGCGGTGGGAGTCGGCAGTCGGCGGTGGAAATGGGCGGTGGGCAACTGCGCGCCGCTTAGACCTTTCTTAAGCTGTTCATGAGGCCATTGAGAAGGCGTCCGGTTTCGTCGCAAAGGTTCTGGGCATTCGCTGCCGCGGATTCATCGACATACTTTAGCCGGATAGCTATCAAAAGTTGCGTCTCGGCTTCCCGGAGCGAACCGTAGGCAATTGACAGAAAACGAACGAAATCGTTGGGTGTGCCTCTTCCTTCGCCTTCGGCAATGTTCGAGGGAATTGAAACTGCGGCACGACGTAATTGCGAAATCAGGCCATACAGTTCCTCCTTTGGAAATTGTCCGGTTAGCTTGTACACGGCTTCCACCAAATCCATCGCTCGTTGCCATGCCACTAAATGTTTGTAGTTTGTTGCAGTCATATCTCAAACATGGTAACCCATCTTTATGGGGGTTTCAAGTTACAGTCCGATTTGGCTGTGGTTGGATGATCGCATTCGGACATCTCGATCATTGACTTAATGGTTGCGACGTTGCAATGTTGGAAGACAGTTGGATCGCCGTTGATGGCACAAGAGGAGCAAGCGTGACGAACCCAATTCGCATCGTCCGCTGACGCGCATCGGAAGGTTATCGCTCCCTGCCATTTACGGTCGACAGTGACCCATTAGAAAGTGCGAACTGATGAGAATGAAATGAGGATGCCGTCCAAGTCGGTTCGCCAAAGAACTCAAGTGTCTTAACTGCCGACTGCCGACTGCCGACTGCCGTCTATCTCCTTAACCACCTCGCCGTGTATATCGGTGAGCCGAAAATCCCGACCGGCGTACTTGTAGGTAAGTTTGGTGTGGTCCAGGCCCAGTAGATGCAACATCGTGGCGTGAAGATCGTGCAAGTGGACTTTGTTCTCGATGGCGTAATAGCCATACTCATCCGTCGCGCCGTAGCGGATTCCGGCCTTCACGCCGCCTCCGCATAACCACATCGTATAACCCTGTGGATTATGATCGCGGCCATCATCTCCTTGAGCCACCGGTGTGCGGCCAAACTCACCACCCCATAGCACCAATGTTTCGTCCAATAGCCCACGCATCTTCAGGTCACAAATTAACGCGGCTATGGGCTGGTCAACTTCTTGTGCATTTCGACCGTGATCTACTTTTAAATTGCTGTGTTGGTCCCATTTGTAGCT
>JANNPR010000071.1:0-2726 GCA_031400345.1 Planctomycetota bacterium
GCCAGTGCTGCGAACTTTCGGCCAACGTCGCCGCCTAAGCTCAGTATCAGTTGTGGAAACGAATCGATTCGACTGCCTTACTCCTATGTGGTTCAGCACTGGCTTGCCGCCGAAATTGCCTTTGCTGAACATCCTAACCAACTGCGGCGGCTGCCAGTGGCACACCCCGGCCAGCCCACCCTATGCGGGTTCCACCAGCATGGTACCAGTGTTGGAATTAGGTAGAGGCATTAACGCCGGCAGTTCAAGGCAGAACCGGCTTCCCGATCCTGGCGTACTTTCCAGACGAATGTCGCCACCGTGCTCGCGGAGAATTTTCTGACTGACGGGAAGTCCCAGTCCTGTGCCTCGAGCGCCCTTGCGAGATTCGAATAAAGAAAATATTCGCTGCAGGTCCTCGGTCGGGATACCTTCGCCGTTATCTTGGACGATCACGCGGATCACTCCAGCACTGAGATCCTGTTCGGTGCTGACGATTACTCGGCCCGATGGACTTTTCTCGCAGGCGTCGATGGCATTCGTCACTACGTTCAAAATGGCTCGATGCAAGGCCTCCGGATCGAATAGGTAACTCCCCATATCCTCGCTCGGACGAAATTCGAGCTCCACTTGGGTATCCATCGCACGCGGCTGCATTAACTCAACTACGTCAGCGGCAACCGAATTCAAGTTGGCCGTCAGCATGTCGGGTTCGCGTTCTTTGCTGAACGTAAGCATGTCCATCACCAGGTTGGAGATCCGTTCCTGGTTGCGTTCCACGATCGACCATCCCTTGCGAACCACGTCCGGTTCTTCGTTCTTCAAGCCTTCTTCGATCAAGTAGCTGCCGCCGCGAATTCCTTGCAATATGTTCTTAATGTGATGCGAGAGAGTGGCAATGGTTTGGCCGATGGCAGCCAGCCGTTCCGCCTGAACCATACCGGAGTAATAATAGGTATCTTCGACTGCCAGCGCAGCTTGATGGCCGATGGCCACCATCAATTTGAGATGTTCGTCGGAAAACTTGTTGGCGGCTTGTTGGACGAATCGGCCAGGAGGCGTATAGGTATCGATGTAGACCACACCTACTACACCATAGCGGCCTTGCATTGGCACGCAGATGGCTTCGCGGACGCCCAATTTGACAATCGAACCGGCTGGGTTCCAGCGTTCGTCCTCGCGGGCGTCGCTGGTCAGAACTCCCTCCTTATGTTCCTGCACATAATCGAGGATGGTCCGGCTGATTTCCATTTTCTCTTCTTGCCGGACCCCCTTTCGGTTGCGGCGTACCATCGGCTTGAGCTCATCCGTCTGTTGATCGTTGAGCATAATGCAGCCACGATCCGCCTCGACCCACTCAAAAATCAGCTCCATAATGCGGTGAAGTAACTGTTCGATGTCCAGAGTATGGCTGACCGCCAGTGCGGTGCGGTACATGATTTGCAAGTTACTTCGTGCTCGGGCTAGCCAAGGACTTTCCGATACGTCGGAGGGGCGTAGCAGTTGGCTGCCTTCGTCCTGACTAATGGACTTGACGATCCGAGATCCGGCGTCGGCATAGTCGCTGCCTACGATATCGACATCGCTGGCTTCATCCAACAACGATGATTCTTCGGCACCCGTAAAGATCATCAACGTGCGACCCAGTTGCACTCGGTCGCCTACTTTCAGCTCGGACTGCTGGACTTGCCGATTATTGACGAATGTTCCATTCGAGCTGCTCAAATCAAAAAGTGAAAATAGACCCGCCGTTTCACGGATTTCCACATGGCGACGGGAAACCTCCGTGTCGTGAAGTTGGATCGTATTGGATATGTCACGGCCGAGGCTAACAACGGGGACGTTCAAATCAAAACGCTTACCCTGGTCGCGCCCACGAATGACATACAGCGATGCCATAGAGGTGCTCTCGCATTCGTCTACACGGCGCGAAGTTCGCGCGCCGTCTCGTCGCATAGGCGTTCGATTGTACGAATCAAAGGCGCATAGTGATAGGGCTTCGCTACAACCTGGCCCACCGGAAGAGAAGCGGCGTAGCGGCGTGCCCGGCCCAACACAATTAGCCGCGAATGATGCCTCTGAACCTCACAATCGATCTCATCTCGCAATATCTCATCGTCCGCAGCCTCCGTTTCCAGGTCTAAAACGACCACGTCCGGATGAAAACGACGCAACAGGTCCAACCCCTGCCGCGCTTCGTGGGCTTCCATCGTCGCCATTCCGCGGCTCTGCAGCGCCGTTTTGAGAACCTCGCGAGTTTCCGCGGATTTATCTACAATCAGCACCCAAGGCTGCGAGCACGACACATGATCAGAAATCAACGGCGCACCTCCATGTGCGTAGGAACCCAGGCTTTCAATGTGGACGGGGGTCGGAAAGATGGCAGGGCGAGAATGTTAAGGTGGGCAACGAACTTCCTTGTTCGATGTGGCAGGCACTATCCGAGGGTGCCAAAGGCATACGGACAGTGCCGACGATCACAGGTCTGGGCGGAAGGATAGCGACCGGCTCCCGTCTTGTCAAAAGCGAAAAAAACGGGGTTAAGGCACCTGTGGATGACTTCCACGTTTCGAATTTGCGTGAATTTCGATATATTCTTCTTCCAGCGTCGAACTACGGGTTGCCAATTTCTACCCATTTTATCCCTAGGTGCTTCCCCTAATGACAGCCAAAGCCGGAACGACTAGAGACGCGTCGAAACCTCTAGGTAAGGAATCGTCAACGAACGGCCCATCTGCCAAAATATC
>JANNPR010000086.1:0-4509 GCA_031400345.1 Planctomycetota bacterium
AACAGCATCATCCAGACGGCAGCGCCGATCAATATTGGGATCCGCCAAACACCTGGCGCAAGATTGGGGTAAAGGAATCGGATGGGCACGACAGACAGAAGACTAAGAAAGGCCAGAACTACGGCAGAGAATATTCGTCCATTGAATCCATATTGCGTGGCCCACAGCCCGGCATAGAACGCGTAAATGTTCCAGTAGGAAGGGAATCCCAAAAAGAACCCCGCGTCCTCTTGTTTGGCTGCATTGTTCGCAAAGCCGAAAACACTCGCCACCATGGCAATAGGTAACAGAACTTCGGCCGCCGCCGGAACCCATTCCATTCGCCAAACCAGCATCAATGGGATGAACGTAAATGTTAGAAAATCAACTAAGTCATCAATCTTTCGACCATCGATTCGGGGCGCGTACAACTTGACCTGCCAAGCACGCGCCAACGGTCCATCTGTCGCGTCAATGATCAAGGATATCAGCAACCAAATGAACACGCGTTGCGGGCGCGGAGTAATGTCACGTCCACAAACTTCGGACATCGCAAGAAATGCGAATACAAGCCCGGAGGCAGTATAGAGGTGGACGCCATAGGCACGAAACTTCTGATGCCATGCGACCTCAGGCGCTTTAGGAAGCTGGCAACTTGTCATGCCGAAGCAATCGTCGCAGGTTTTATGCTAAGGAGTTCCATGGAGTTACCGCTCTCGCGGTTGTTGATCGCCCGTTTCCCGCTCAATCAATTCAGCGGCTTTCATGTCATCGCCCGGTTTCTTTTCAGTCTTCGTTTGTTCAAGCTCTGCTTCCGGTTCGTAGCTCAACGCCACATAGACTGGAAAATGATCGGAGCCGATATGGGGCATACGCTGCAAACCGACTAATTTGAAATGTTGTGAATGAAAGATATGGTCAAGCGGAAATCGCATTAAGAAGTTGTTGGCGTTCCATGTGTTGAATAGTCCACGCCCTATGCGAGCATCGAGCAAACCACTCAGTCGCAAGAAGAGCTTACTCGTCGGCGACCAAGCCACGTCGTTCAAATCACCCGCGACGACAGTCGGCTGATTGGACCTCCCAATTTCCTTTCCCAAAGTCACCAGTTCGGCGTCACGAGGTTTAGAATCCTGATCGCGCAGCGGCTCGGGTGGACGTGGATGCAAGCCGTGCAGGCGAACGCGCGCACCGCATGGAAGTTCCACTTCCGAATGAATCGACGGAACATCGTCCTGAACGATGAATCGAACCGTGGAATGGAAGATAGGTAATCGCGAGAGCAGCATCATGCCATAAAAGTTTGACTGAGGTTGCCGTACTACGTGCGGATAAGCCGTTTCCATAGGTTTTAATTGCGTCTCCCAAGTGGGATCAATCTCTAGAGCAAGAATCACATCGGGATCACATTCCCGTACCGTCTCAATGAAGCGGTCAAAACGCCGATTCTCCATTTGGACATTTGCAACCAAGAGCCTCAAGGTAGACCCAGGACTCGGCTGGCTGGTTCGTCGAACTCGGCTATGTGCAAATCGAGTGTAGGGGAAAATGCGGTAACTTTGCCACAAACTCGTTGCCGTCGTGACTGCCAGATAGATCCAGTCGAATTTGTTCCCGTTAGAAAAGAAGACCGCGTGCACGGTGGCTGAAGCAACCGACAAACAGGCAATCTGCACGCGCGGAAAATCCCAACCTCGCACAAACCAATGCGGATGGTCACTAAGACTCAACATGGTCCCAGCGGCGAGACTCAATCCAATCAAAGCATTCAGGCAGAGCAAAACTGTTATCATGCAACCACCGCCCGGACAGGCGGAATAACGGAATATTTTGGGCGAGCTTGCACGTGCTCCGTAGGACCGATTATTGTCAGCCTTACAACCGAGGAGACAAATTGCCAGGGCGTGACGGAGTTACCAAAGCGTTCACTTTCACTTTTACCAGACGAACGTTTGTGAGACTACCCGGACATGCTTTCCTACGCTAGGGAAAGGCCAAAAGGGGACACCGCCAATAGTGTTCGTGCATCCGAGAGCCAGTAGGTGACGTACTCGCCAGAAGATCGGGGCTGGCATCCGTTCAAGGTACAGGTTTGTCGATGAGCCGGCTACAATGCAGGCGAGCTGCCCCACCATTCCGCAAGCAAACACTCTCCAGGAACAACCTCATGAAGCGAATCGTTTGTTTAGTCGTTGTACTTTTCGCCGCGCAGCAGTGCCTTGCCGAGGAACCCAAGCAACTCATCGACGTGGCGTACGGCAGCCATCCGCGACAGGTTCTGGATTTCTATCAGGCGAGGTCGGACAAGCCAACGCCGGTCGTGCTCTACATCCACGGTGGCGGCTGGCGGGGCGGCGACAAGAAAACTAATCCGAAAGCCTTCCTTGATAAGGGTATTTCGGTCGTCGCAATCAACTACCGCTACGTCCAGAATGGCGTCGAAGACAAGGTTGATCCGCCGGTCAAAGCGCCGCTGGAAGACGCCGCCCGCGCCCTGCAATTCGTCCGCTCCAAAGCGGCCGCGTGGAATGTCGACAAAACTCGCATCGGCGCCACCGGAGGCTCTGCCGGCGCCTGCTCTTCGCTCTGGCTCGCCTTTCACGACGACATGGCCGCTCCCGAGAGTGATGACCCCGTCGCACGGGAATCGACCCGCCTTTACTGCGCCGCCGTCAACGGAGCGCAGGTGTCGCTAGACCCGAAGGAGTTGCGCGAGTGGATGCCGAACTACGTCTACGGCGCTCACGCCTTTGGACTGCCGAACTTTCAGAGCCTAATCGACAATCGTGATAAGGTCCTGCCGTGGATCCATACGTATTCGCCGATGGAACATGTCTCCCAAGACGATCCACCGATCGCGCTGTTCTACGGCGGTGAGGTCCCGGTCGTAGGGGCGTCGCCAAAAGATCCAACCCACTCCGGCATCATGGGAGTCAAACTTGAAGAGCGACTCAAAACCGTAAGCGTCGACGTGGTACTCGTCCATCCGGATCGGCCTCATCCCATGTATAAGAACTCCACGGAGTATCTGATCGACCACCTGATCAAGTGAATCGAGCCTTGCCGAACACACCCATAACGCCGCCTGGCATACCGTTGCGGGTGCGATAAGGGCGATCGACGAACCAACAGCGGCTGCCTTGGCTTATGAATTTCATTAGAGGAAGGTGGACAAGCGATTCTGTGTCATGGATTTGGGCGGCGGAACTTTAGCTACCGAGTTCACCGCTCGACTACATCCCGGCAACGCGGCTGATGATGCTAATCACCAATTCATTTGGTTCGTCCCGATTCAGCGGATTTGGAAACAGGTTCGACCTCGTTAATGTGGTGAAGATCGACGATGCGAATTCGGGGCAAGTTGTCTCCCACATGCTGCACGCCAACGGCCACGATGTCCCGACCGACTATCGCCATTTCTGGATGCCGAATGTCATGCGTTCGCCCATTCAATAAGTGCATACGAAGCGGAACGAAGGGGCGTTCCGCCAGCAATTCAATTAAGTCTTCCGAAGTCATGTGTCCATTCCGTTTTTCTGCGACCGGTAGAGGGCATGTGCACTCGCGCGCCAACAGTTTCATCCGGCAACTCCACCCATTATAGGGGTCGTGGCACTTCGTACAAGACACATTCTCCAAACACAGGACTTCGATCAATCAGGGAATATGAAAGGGGACGCAGTTGCTGTTTATTCTTCGCTGTCGCTGTTTGACAACAACAGCATACAATACTGATCGCACTGCTTCACGATTGCCAGCCTTGTCGCGCCGGCAACCGTTGTTTTGCATCTCGTCCGGCGCTGTGAGTCCCGTCGATTTTCCAGGCAGCGAAATTGTCGCGCCGGCAAAGCTTCAATTGTGTGGGTGTCTTTGGCTTTGGGCCTTTGGCCCGAATGCGGTCGAAGGTTCGCGCCGGAATAACGCTCATGTTTCGCGTCGAGGATAATCCCGGCTACACTGTCTGCTAGTTTTCTTGCCCGTGAATTTCGATTCGGCAACGATAAGGAACGAGAAAATGCTGCCTCGCGCAACGGCGTGGATCGCGTGCTGGCTGGCTCTGACCCTCTTGGCCCCCGCGCTGCAACGTGCCGCCGGGCAGGAGCCTGCCCCTAACCGAAAAGCCAGCAAACCCACGCCCGAACAGGCGGCCAGGCTAAAGGAGCGAGACGAACTGAGTGCACGGGCAACGAGCCTGCAGGGCGAGGGGAAACTGCCCGAAGCTCTTGAAGTCGCGAAGCAAGTTCTGGCCATCGAACGCGACGTGTTTGGCGAGGAGCATGCGGAGATTGCCGAAACCCACGGCTGGATCGCTGGAAGGCAGGAGGCGGCTGAGGACTTCTCGGCGGCCGAGAAGTCGCGCCGGGCTGCGCTCAATCTGTTGACGAAACTCCACCGCGTCGGCGACTGGCGAGTGACCGATTCCCGGTTGGCGGTGGAACACACCCGTCTGTTGGCAGGCCTCGATAATACCGAGCGCATAGAACTCAGCCGATCGGAGGCTCTGGATCAGCGCGTCCTAGTACTCTATTC
>JANNPR010000388.1:0-1851 GCA_031400345.1 Planctomycetota bacterium
CGTCGACGTAGAGGAAGTCGCGCAAGCATGCTCATTGCCATCGCTCGAGGAGAGAAACCCAAATGGCGACGCGGAGGGAGCAATTAAGTCAGCTCCGAATAACAACGTGCGAACCTCGAGAAGCTCTACTGCAAGTGAACGTTTTCTTCGCAGCCGTAGAGTTTGTCGGCGAGCACCAACTGACTTTTTTCCTAGCCGGCGGCGTATTCTGTCGTACCATCGATTTCCCATCTACAACTCCCAGCCCAGCTGAAAAGGATGTTTTACTAGCGAAAAGTTTCCAACATTGCGAGTTAAGTGGCGGATGCGGCGTAAGCAAAAATCCCCTAAACGGTTACCACGTAGCGGGAAAAGCCGTAGGGTATGCCAATCCGATGTGTAGTTCAATGCGATACTGCAATATCTTGATACAGTAATCCAGCGCAAGTGTTCCGCCACTTGTTATGACAGGATTGTTTCACGGAACGGACACGGGCCTGTGCGGATTGCAGTTGTTGCATTCATTTGCCCGGTCCGTTATGGGCAACTAGACTTGTCCAAGGATTCCCATCGGCGCCGCCTAGTATCCCCGGCTACGACCTCGTTCATCACGGCTTCTTTACCGCTTCGCACACCAATCGAAAATACTCGGCAATCTGATGGCCCTTCGCGGGAGTCATGTCCGATTGGCGGATGACGATCAAGTCGAGGCTGGGAGCCACCATAATGTTATTGTCCCATTTGCCGAGTGCTGCGAAGGCATCCTCGGGTACACCGGGCCACTTCGCCGTGGTGTTGTTCCACCACAGGTAGCCGTACGACTTGTTCAAGTCCTGCGACGCCGCTACCGATTCCGCCAGCCACGCGGCTGGAACGATCGGCGTGGCTTGCCATTTGCCTTGTTGCAGCACCAGTAAGCCGATCCGGCCCAGCGAGCGTGCGGTCGTGTGCAAACCTGAGTAGGGCAATGCGTGCCCTTCGCGACGCTCCCACTTCCAATCCTCCGAGCGAATACCAATCGGGAGGAAAACGCGTTGGTTCAGATAGTCGTCGATTTCCTGACCGGTCGCTTGGCGAAAGACGGGGCTGAGCAGCGCCAGACCCGTGTTGTTGTAGTCCCATTTGTCGCCAGGTTTGTGGTCCATGGCCGCAGTCTTCACCGCGTAACTAAACAGATCGTCGCGCTGTCCAATTCCCGCATCGCTGTGCACACCTGACGTCATGCTCAATAGTTGCTTGACGGTGATTTCCCGTTTTGCTTCTGGGCTGGCATCTGCGAGATAGCGGCCGACAGTGTGATCCAGCGCGAGTTTTCCGTCGGCAATGGCCAAGCCGGCCGCCATGCTGGACAAAGACTTGCTGGTCGAATAGGCGGCGAACTGGGAGTGCCGGTCCGCGCCGCCGAAATACCATTCGCCGACGATCCGACCACGCCGAATCACCACACCCGATTTGCTGTTATGCGTTTCCAGCCAACCGCGCGCCTTTTCCAGTTTGTCGGCATCCATTCCCTGACTGGCGGGAGTGGCTGTCTCCCAATCCTCTCCAGGCCATGCGGACTGAGCGGTAGCTCCTCGGACAAATAGCACGACACACAACAACGCCAACGCGACATGCTGCAACATACAGAGTATTCCTGGGAAGGATGCCATGATACAAATCCCAACGATGCGAAGCATGACAATAACCCAAATAAGGATGCTTGTCGCTACGTGCTTGCTTGTCCGTGTTCGCCGACTAAGTTGGAACGCATTGAAAGCACACCAACCCGAAGCGCAAGCGAGGCAATTCTCGTGGGACCTCGCTTACGCGTCGGGTTGGTATGCCGCATAACGACTTCTGCGGGTCTACTTAGGCTGTAAGCCGCAGGTC
>JANNPR010000136.1:0-4564 GCA_031400345.1 Planctomycetota bacterium
GGCCACATTGCAGAAGGTGTTCACGGCGTGGTCTATTCTCCAACTGGACTTTACGTCTGTGGCGCCTTCCCAATTAATCGAGTCAGCGCCCCTACGAGCCTCATGGCCCTGGGCAGGAGTCAAAACGATGAGTACGATCACGACGAATGACGGCACGCAAATTTACTATAAGGACTGGGGAACGGGACAGCCGGTCGTCTTCAGCCACGGCTGGCCGCTCAATGCCGACAGCTGGGAGGCCCAGATGCTCTTCCTGGCATCCCATGGCTATCGCTGCATCGCCCATGACCGTCGCGGCCATGGACGGTCGAGCCAGTCTTGGAACGGCAACGAGATGGACACCTACGCCGATGACCTCGCGGCGCTCATCGAGAAGCTCGACCTGAATAACGCTGTCTTGATCGGTTTCTCCACGGGCGGTGGCGAGGTCGCCCGCTACATCGGCCGCCACGGCACGAAGCGCGTGGCCAAAGCCGCGCTGATCTCGGCAGTCCCACCGCTGATGCTGAAGACCCCAGCCAACCCCGGCGGATTGCCCATCAAAGTGTTCGACGGACTGCGCGAGGGCTCGATCGCCGACCGCTCCAAGCTTTACAAGGAGCTCGCCAGCGGCCCGTTCTTCGGCTTCAACCGACCAGGCGCGAAGGTTTCACAGGGCATGATCGACTGGTTCTGGCTTCAAGGGATGCAGGCCGGTCACAAGAACGCCCTCGACTGCATCAAGGCTTTTTCCGAGACGGACTTCACCGAGGACCTCAAGAAGTTCGGCGTACCGACGCTGATTGTCCACGGCGACGACGACCAGATTGTGCCGATCGCCGCGAGTGCTCACGCGTCGGCCAAGCTTGCCAAGAACGCCGAGCTGGTCGTCTATCCCGGCGCGCCCCACGGCCTGACCGACACTCACAAGGACAAGCTCAACGCCGACCTGCTGGCATTCATCACGGCCTGATGGGCGGCGCGGTAGATGAAGAACTTCACGCCAACATTAATCTTTACGAATCATTCACTCACCTAAACCAACACCTCGATGATTTGATCCGTGCGCCAATCGACGTCCAACGCCAAATTCTGGTCAATGGACAGCTTGTGTTGCGAGTCGACCGAAACCTGGGGTGACTCAACGACGGGATCAACGCTACCTACCAGCGCAACTGGGGCGTCAAGTAACTCCGTTTGCGCACTCGCCAGGGAATCAACCGTTGTTGACTCGATCGTCAAGCAGTCCTCCTCTGAGCCAGCCATGACCAGCGCGACATACGTCTCTCCTGACGGTATGGCAACGTTGAAACGCACAGAGGTTTGCATTTCGAACGCAGGGAAAAAACCTACCGTACTTTGACTGACAAATCCGCCGGAGACATGACTTAAAATACCCGATCCAGCAACAATTGTGCCCTGGCTACCGACCAGGAACTGCCCAGCGGGGTTTACGCCCTGGATGTACGAAGTATTGTGGGTGGTTACGGAGCCTACGATCCAACTGGCCGACGAGTCTACGAAGAAATCAAATCTGGCAACTCCCGTAGTGCCGACAAAGTCGGGAATCTGGTCGTTGTTGATATCCATCAGGATCGGGGTAAGAGCCTCCTGATAATGTCCAATACGGTCGGAGCCGATGGTTGTGCCTTTGGAGGTATAAATGTCGCCACCCATCGAGGTAGGCAATCCAAACTGGCTGAACTGAACGTCGGTGCCGCGAATCGCGACATCAACATTGGCTTGGACCGACAGTCCTTCCGTGAAGCCGTAAGCGGTTAACACTTCGCGCTTCTCGAGCGGCTCGAAGCCATTCAAACGGCGAATGGACCGCCGGCGGGCCTTTGATTTGAGGCCCAATCTGCGAACCTGACGTCCCTGAGCAACCGACGAACTGGACTGGAACATAGCAACCCCTCGATGAGTTGCGACTTTCGGTAACCTGGCAAGCTCTAAACGAGCCCCATGGCTTTGCGTCCCGGCCTCACGACCGGTTTGCCTTTATCGAATCGACAAACCCTTGAAAGAAGAAGTAGCGAAATTCGTAGCTAGACAACTAATACGTCGTAAAACGCCAGTTGGCAAATGAAGCATCATTCATCCCCCTCCGACACCCCTACCCAACATCGCGGAAACGCCTATGGCGGGAGGATGGTCCGTTAGCTCGGATGTGGAGCTCGCTCCTGGAAAGCCGTGAACGACCTGGATATGCCGGGCCGTTGGCAGTGGAGACGGACGGTTTAAAGCAATATGTCATCGTGCTGGAACATGGCACGGCTTCATTCGCTGCCGAGGATGGGCGCGTTAGAACCCGTTCCCGGCCAGATTGCTTGCAGGGAAATCATGGATCCGGCGAGGTAGAAAGCCGCATTATTTGTTGCAACGCCTGTATCGCCGTCGGATTGTCAGGTTGCAGTTTGAGCGCCTGCTGGTATTCCTTGACCGCTTGCGAATAGTCTTTCCGTGTCGCGGCCAAAGCGCCGCGATTGAGATAAACCACGGCGGAAAGCGGAGCAAGCTGCCGAGCGCGGTCTAGCCACAGGTCGGCTTCCCGATCCGTCGAGTTCACCTGCGATAACGCCGCCGAGAGGTTCATCATCGCTGAAATGGATTCTTGCTCTTTCAGTTGACGTCGCAATAGCATGATTGCACCGGGGTACTCTTGTCGTTCGAGATACAGAAAGGCGAGTTGTTCATAAGGTTCTGTCCAATGGGACGCGTCGCTCACACAACGCCGAAACGCGTCCATCGCCTCATCTAGCCGCCTGGCGCGGGTGAGCGCGATCCCTTGCTTCCAGCGTGCGCGTCCGTTGGCTGGATCGTTGGCCAGTAGCTCATCGAATACGGTCACGGCTTGCGCCGGTCGCTCGCTCGCCAT
The DNA here is from genome assembly GCA_031400345.1 of Planctomycetota bacterium. GTDB lineage: Bacteria > Planctomycetota > Planctomycetia > Pirellulales > Pirellulaceae > JANNPR01. The sequence continues at coordinate 2,858 of JANNPR010000136.1, forward strand.
GAATCCAGATGCCAACCAATACAGGTCTTCTTGATCGGCTTTTCCAGATCGCCTGACCTGTTCAAGAGTCTCTATGGCGTGGCCCAACAGCGAGCGTTGAGGCCCTAGTGTCTCGTGTAGCCAAATGCCAGCGCTCGCCCGTTTGGTTTGCAGCGGGTCCGCATCCGGCCAGACCGGGATTAGCGGCTTCTGAATATCGGCAGGTATCACGGCCGGCGTCGGTTCAAACGGCTTTGAAGGTGTCCGTATCCAATGGTCGGTAAATACGAGATGTTGCCCCTCGCGCGTCGAACGCCGCGGCATATGGCACTCAATGCAATCTTTTGACTCGGGACCGTCTGGCTGTTGTGCGAACGCCTTGCAGTCGCCGGACTGATGGCATTGCAGACAAGCTGTTACGTAGGATTCGCGGCGTGTTTCGCCGACGCTTCCATGTGCATCGTGGCAAGCAGTGCACGTGAGACTGCCGTCCGTCGCAGTGTAGCAACGACTCTTCATCATCCTTGTTCCATGACTAGCTACGCCGAAGGAGTTAGGATCCGACGTGTCGTGAAGGAAGTCCAGACGATGATCGGCCAGCCGGTCGCCGGGCCGAAATGTGAACGGACCTTTTCCGGGAAGATGGATGGACACCGTGCTCGACAGGTGACACTGCAAGCAAATGTCATTTGCCAGACCAGGGGTCAAATCTCGCGGGTTCACCAACTTCGACTGAGCTTCCTCGGGATCCTGTCCATCGTGACGGGTGTGCCCCTGCCAGAATTGAACGTGCTTGCCAGCCGGGCCATGGCAACGTTGACAGCCTATGCCGTCAATGATTGGCCCTTCGTATTGGTTGTGCGTAGGTTTGACAAGCTGAGCGTAGGTTGCGTGGCAGGCGATACATTGTTCGGCGACCACGCGCGAGAATCGCATATTCTGAGCTTCATAACCGGGACTCATCCGCCAACGCGACTCGTGATGGAACCAAGCCACGGGCAGCATAAATAGCGAGTTTCGTTGCTGAGACACAAGTGCCGAGGCATGGTTTCCCGACCCAACAAGGTAAGCAGCCGTTTGGACCAGTTCGTGTTCGAACCCTAGGGATTGGTCGAGTGTTGTTTCGGCCACCGACACGCCCGTTTTATCGATCGTTATCTTGTATTGAAAGCCGCTTTGGGGTTCGGCGACAACTCCTTCGTTCAGATGTGTGGCTATCGCGGACTGACTCGCGACATCGGAGTTTACCGCATCGGAGTGTGGCAGAGTGCGCCACGAGCGGGCCATCGGTGATGCGGCGTAACGCTCTGAAATTTCCGAGTGGCACTCGGCGCAGCTCGATTCGTTCGCCCAATCGGGTCGCGACTCAGATACTTTGCGCGCAAGGTTGCCGGGTTCGACCGTCGTATCTTTTGCCGCGGTCGGAGATCCTTCGGACTGGGTTGGGGAATTGGCTCGCCCGTCCACACGCGTTGGTTCGCGCGAACCGCAGCCACTGCAGAGGATGCTCCACATACACAACGACAGTCCGATTCCGCGAATCACGGCTTCGAGGTCTTGCACAACGTATCTCCCAAACATCTTGCAGACCGATACGTATGTCGAATCGTATCACAGTTACGCCAACTTGTCGGTGGTTGTAGTACGCGCACTCCGTGTGCCGTCCACTTACGGCACACGGAGAGCCTTTGTTTTTTTCGCTCCTGAGCTTGCCCGACCCAAACGAAT
>JANNPR010000204.1:0-2380 GCA_031400345.1 Planctomycetota bacterium
GCTGGAGGCCACGCACAGGACGGGCACGGCGGCCATGGCGGGCGTGGCCCGGATCTCGCGGCACAGCGCCACCCCACTCTTGCCGCCATCTGCCGTCCCTGCCCAACGCAAGGATGCCGACGCGGGTCAAGACGCACCGCAAACGGTAGCGCCCGTGAAAGAAAACGCCAAAGACGTTTCGACGCCTCGCTTCAAGGTCGCTTCAGAGTTCGCGGTCGAAGAGGTTCTAAATGCCGAACTAACCGGATCGCTGTTGGCGATGACCTTCAATGAGTTCGGGCACATCATTGCCTCGCGCGACGGCGGGCCGTTGCTCCTGATTCACGATTCGGACAAGGACGGAATTCCCGACAAGGTGCGTGAATACTGCTCAAAGGTCAAAGGATGCCAGGGAATATTGGCGCTGAATGGTGAGGTCTTTGTGACAGGTGAAGGTCCCGACGGAAACGCCCTTTATCGGTTGTCCGACACAGATCGGGATGGCAAGCTGGAAACCGTCAAGACGCTATTCAAGTTTACGGGGGCCATGGGCGAGCATGGACCCCACGGCATTACGCTCGGGCCCGACGGCTGGATTTATGTCGTTGTCGGCAATCATTCGGCACCGGAAACAGCCTACGCGACTAGCAGTCCTCATCGCGATTGGTACGAAGGCGACTTGGTGGGTCCACGATACGAAGACCCGGGCGGGCATGCCGTTGGCGTTAAAGCCCCGGGTGGCGTCGTCGTTCGAACCAAGGTCAATGGCGACGAAATTCAATGCGTCGCAGGTGGCTTACGGAACGCTTACGATTTGGCCTTCAATGGCCAAGGTGATTTGTTCGTCCACGACAGTGATATGGAAGCGGACATCGGTATGACCTGGTATCGACCGACGCAACTTTATCTCGTAACTCCGGGCGCAGAGTACGGATGGCGCAGCGGATGGGCCGCGTGGCCGGAATACTACACGGATGCGTTACCTCCGATTCTTAAGACGGGTCGCGGTTCACCGACGGCTGCGGTGACGTACAGTCACTTCATGTTCCCAAAGCGGTTTCACGACACTCTGTTTTTAGCCGATTGGTCGGAAGGTCGGATCCTGAATGCACGACTCAAACCCGATGGCGCCGGTTACAAAGCGGAAAGCGAAGTTTTTCTGGAAGGTGAGCCACTCAACGTTACGGATATGGATATCGCTCCAGATGGAGCTTTATATTTTGTGACTGGTGGTCGAGGCACCCTCGGCGGTGTCTATCGAGTTCGTTGGAAAGGCGAAGTTCCTCCAGCGGTTAAGGACCTAGGGGAGGGGATAAGCGCCGTAATTCGCCAGCCGCAGATCCAAAGCGCTTGGGCACGTCAAAAGGTCGCCCTCGTCAAACAGCAAATGGGCGATAAATGGAATTCACAGATCGCCGGTGTGGCCAGATCCGTAGCAAATCCGCCTCCGTATCGCACTCGAGCGTTAGACCTGATGCAACTGCTCGGACCCGCTCCATCCGAAGACTTTCTTAAGAAGTTGTCGGCGGAGAAGGATCCGCTGGTACGGGCCAAGGCCGCAGAGCTCATGGGTCTCCAGCAGGAATCGGAAACGGCAGATCGTTTGATCGAATTGCTGGCAGATGACGACGCGCTCGTTCGCCGCAAGGCATGTGAGGCCATCCTGCGCGCCGGCCATTCGGTTCCCATCGAAAAGCTTTTAGACGCCTTAAAATCAGCTGACCAATTCGTGGCTGTGGCTGCACGAAGACTGCTAGAACGCATGCCGGTCGAAGACTGGAAGGAGACAGTTTTATCCTCCCAAAATCATCGGGTGTTCATCAATGGTGGTTTGGCACTGATGGTGGCGCATCCTGAAAAGGAGAATGCTCTGGCCGTCCTAGAACGGTTCCACATCTTGCTGGGCGGTTTTATCAGCGACCCGAATTTCGTGGACATGCTTCGCGTCGTGCAGGTGGCACTTCATCGAGCCGAAATCGCACCTGAGGAAGTCGGCGAGCTAACGGAACAGCTAGCCGATGAGTTCCCCGCCAGCGATCCAATCATTAACCGTGAACTAGTTCGAGTGCTGGTTTATTTGCAGGCGACCTCACCTATTGACCGCTATGTGTCCCAGCTGAAATCGGCGACTTCTGAGCTTGATCGGTTGCACCTGGCGTTGAACCTCAAGTTCCTCCAAACAGGTTGGAAGGACGGCCAACGGTTGAAGGTTATTGAGTTCCTTGAAAAAGCGCAAAGCAAAAACGATACGGGCAGTGCATATCCGCTCTATGTCAGCTATGTGACGCGAGATTTGGCCAAAGCGGCCACCCCCGAAGAGGCTCGCGAAATTCTGGCAAAGGGAGACCAATGGCCGGGCGCAGCACTGGGTGCCCTATACACGCTGCCTCGCGAGCTTGAT
>JANNPR010000209.1:0-3422 GCA_031400345.1 Planctomycetota bacterium
AAATTTGGCCGACCGTTGTCAAGTCTCGCGGTTCGTCGACCAGAACCCTTATCTTCAGGGACGCACCATGCAAGGCGTCCCCATCATTCCTCCGACGGAACTGCGGTTGGAATGTTGGACCATGTATGTCGGCTTGAACCCTGCGGCAGCCAAATCAGTCATCGGAGAAATCGAGTGTTGGCGTGGACGGACGTTTGACTCGTTTTACCTTTAAGTAGACCTGCAGAAAAAGTCATGCGGGACACCAACCCGAAGCGCAAGCGAGGTCTGCGGTAATTGCCTCGCTTACGCTTCGGGTTGGAATACCCTTCATGCATTGGAATCACTCTCGGATGTTGAACGACCCGTGACGACGATTGTCATTTCACAGCCGATGTATTTTCCGTGGATCGGACTCTTCGAGCAGATCCGCCTGGCCGATGTCTATGTCCACTACGACGACGTGCCCTTCTCCAAAGGGAGTTTCGTGAACCGAGTGCGAGTAAAAACTCCGGCGGGAACGAGCTGGTTGACGATTCCGTTGCATCGACGGAAACTCGGAGACCGAATTAACATGCTCATGGCAGACGAATCGCAACAGTGGCGAAGACGGCATCTTGATCAGTTACGGGAAGCGTATCGAATTGCGCCCTACCGCGACGATATGCTCGACTTAGTGACGTCGGTGCTATCATGCAGGTATGAACATCTGGCCGAATTGTTAATTGCCGGCATGGAAAACGTCTGCCGATATTTTGGGTTGCAACACGGAAAGAGGTTCGCCCGATCGTCAACGCTTGGGGTCAGTGGCCGATCCACGGAGCGCGTTTTGTCAGTCGTTCGGCAGCTTGAAGGCGATATCTACGTCACTGGCCATGGCGCCAGACACTATCTCGATCATGAGGCATTTCAGACCGCGGGAGTGTCCGTGCAGTACATGAACTACCAACGCCGCCCACATCGACAATTGCACGGTGAGTTCGATCCACATATGTCGGTTTTGGATTTGATTGCTAATTTGGGCCCGTACGGCACCGAGTTTATCTGTTCGTCGACGTTGTCCTGGCGATCGTTCCTCAATCGTCGACCCGCAGCCTGATGCGCTATCAAGAGACGAGCCCGCTGGTATGACCGCGAATCCCGTTGCACAATTCCAGCAGCAAGTGCTCGACAACATCCGCGGTCTGGCAAGCGATAAGCGACTGCGGGAGGCTACGCTAGCCTGGATCGACGCCGTGGCCCCATTTCAGTATGCATACAACTTCACGTGGCTTGGACGCCCAATTATTCAAACGCCGCAAGACATCGTGGCCCTCCAAGAGATCATCTGGAAGATTCAACCGGATGTTATCGTTGAAACAGGCATCGCCCACGGCGGTTCGCTCATTTTTTATGCCTCGATGTTACAGCTGTTGGGGCGAGGCTCCGTTATCGGAGTGGACATCGAGATACGCCCTCACAACCGATTGGCCATTGAACAGAACCCGTTAGCAAAGCGAATCGAACTTATTGAAGGATCGTCGACTAGCGATGCAGTAATTGGCGAGGTATTCAGGCGATGTCGAAGCGCCCATTGTGTGATGGTAGTGTTGGACTCGAACCATATTCACGATCACGTTCTGGCAGAGCTGCGTCTATATTCGCCGTTGGTACAACCTGGCAGTTATATCGTTGTTTTCGACACTCTAATCGAAGATTTGCCCGACACGCTCAACGCCAACAGACCATGGGGTAAGGGCAATAACCCCAAAACGGCGGTCCATCAGTTTCTCCGCGAATCCGATCGGTTTGAAATCGATCGGAACATTGCGGACAAACTGGTAATCACGGCCGCGCCAGACGGGTTCCTTCGTTGTGTGAAGCCATTTGTCGGTTAAGTGATAGAAAAGTGCCCGACAGCAATTGTTTCTCTTTTGCGAAAACTGAGGTTCGATTCTCCCGTGAAAATCCCAACATCCTGTATACTCTCTACCAATCGCACCGAGTTCGTTGAAGCGTTCTAAAATTTTTGTGAATTTCGTGGCCATGGGGGAATTCCGAAGAGTGAAGGGTCGGGCTCGCGAATCATGAAACGCATCCCCGTTGCCGGTCCGTGGATAACGGAAAGGGAAGTGCAATACGTCGCTGAAGCTGCGCGCGAAGCGTGGTACGAGAACGCCGGCAAATACACGCATCGATTTGAGCAAGAGTTCGCAAGATATCTCGGGGTTCGCTTTGCCGTAAGTGTCCCCAGCTGCACCGCGGCAATTCATTTGTCTATGGCAGCTCTGGGAGTGGGGCCAGGCGATGAGGTGATCGTCCCCGAAGCGACATGGATCGCGTCGGCCGCGCCGATTAGCTATTTGTGCGCAGAACCGGTTTTTGCAGATATCGATTCTCGCACTTGGTGCCTTTCCGCCGAGTCATTCGAACGAAGCATCACGCCACGTACGAAGGCCGTCGTGACTGTCGACCTCTACGGTGGGATGCCAGAAATGACTGCCATCCAAGAAATAGCCAAAAGACGAGGAATTGCGGTCATTGAAGACGCCGCGCAAGCGTTTGGGTCGGAGTACAACGGTCGACGCGCCGGAAGCTTCGGAGACACCGGCGTGTTTAGTTTTCACGGCACTAAGACTCTGACTACCGGCGAGGGCGGCATGCTGGTGACGGATCGTGAGGATATCTACCAGCGGGTACTTGTCCTCCGCGATCATGGCCGACAACCAGGGGACCGAACATTTTTCAACAGCGAAGTTGCCTACAAGTATTGCATGAGCAGCTTGCAAGCCGCGCTTGGGCTGGCTCAGCTTGAAAGAGCGGACGAGCTGATTGCCCGCAAACGAGAGATCTTCAGTTGGTATTTGGAAGACTTAGACAATCTCCAGCAACTTCAGTTGAATGCCGAACCGGATGGTGTGCGAAATTCTTTTTGGATGGTGACGGCAATTTTTGATCCCCGGCTCGGAATCAGAAAAGAACGCGTAATTGAATCCTTGCGTGAGTTCTACATCGACTCCCGGCCATTTTTTCATCCTTTGAGTTCACTGCCCGCTTATGCCGGCACAGCCGCATCACGGCAGGGGATTACCAACAATCCAATCGCCTATCAGCTTTGCCCATACGGTGTGAACTTACCCTCTGCGATGAACCTTGAGCGAGATGACGTCCGACGCGTCGCCAATGCAGTGCGGTCGCTTTTGTAATTCCACAGCGTCGTAGTCGTGCGTCTACGCCACAAATGTGGAGCACGTCGCCCTTCGCAAAAGATTCCGCAAGTGTGCCACTGGCCGCCGCCGGAGTTGACTTGGATTACACATAATGGCTCATTCGGCGGCAAGCCAGTGCTGCGAACGGTCGGACAAGGTAAGCCGTCTAAGGCCGATAGCGATATGGAAGCAAAAGTTGAGTGTAGTCACTGATTCGAAGCAATTAGTCCTACGTTGTTCAACACTGGCTTGCCG
>JANNPR010000219.1:0-8488 GCA_031400345.1 Planctomycetota bacterium
CCCTGTAGCGCGTCGACATCGAAATCGCCTGTGAAGAGTATGGACGCCACGGCGTTGCCAGTATTAAAAAACGAGTCGGCATCGGCTCCGCCTTCGAATGTGATCGAGGCTACCAGCGCTCCATCATTGAAGAGTTGATCTGCGCCCGCGTCGCCGTGGAAGAGGATCATCGCCACGCCGGGGCCATTGTTTTCGAACACGTCGGCATCCGCACCCCCCTTGAAGGTAATGGACGGCAAATTGGCTGCGTTATTCTGAAAGGCGTCTGTGCCGATGTCGCCGTTGAACAAAATCGAGGCAAAACCCGTGCCGTTGTTCTGAAAGGCGTCGGCCCCCGCATCGCCCTGGAACAAAATCGTCGAGCCAACTGCGCCCGTACCTGAATTGACAAATACGTCTGACCCGGTGTCGCCCTGGAATTCAATAGCTCCGATCAAATCACCGTAATTGACGAGCACATCCGCATCGGCACCACCGCCGAAAACGATTTTCCCCACACCCGCCCCGCGATTTTCGAAGGCGTCCGCACCGGCGTCGCCGTTGAAGGTAATCGTCGGGACCAGCGTGCCTTCGTTGATGAGCACATCGGCGTCCGCACCTCCTTCGAACAGGATGCTCGCGGCCTGCGCCGTGTTCAGAAACGCATCCGCCCCCGTGTCGCCAAAGAAGACAAGCGCGCCCGCAACGGCTCCCTCGTTCCGGAATAGGTCTGCATCTGCGCCTCCTTCAAACAGGATGCTCGCTGCCGAAGCCGTGTTCAAGAACACATCGGCGCCGACGTCTCCGACAAAACGAATCGCACCCACGACAGGTCCCTGGTTCCGGAATACGTCCGCATCGGCGCCACCTTCGAATAAAATGCTCCCGACTGGGGTTAAGGCCGTATTCACGAATGCATCAGCGCCGACGTCTCCGACGAAACGAATTGCACCCAGGACGGGTCCCTGGTTCCGGAATACGTCCGCATCCAAGCCACCTTGGAACACGATGCTCCCCACCGAGGCCGTGTTCAGGAACGCATCGGCGCCAACGCCTCCTAAGAAACGAATCTCACCCGCGACGACGGCTCCCGGTCCGTCGTTCCGGAACAGGTCCGCATCGGCCCCTCCTTCGAACACGATGCTCGCAGCCGAGGCCGTATTCAGGAATACGTCAGCCCCAGCATCTCCGGAGAAGCTGATTGCACCTGTAACGGGTCCCTCGTTCCGGAATACGTCCGCATCGGCGCCACCCATGAATGTGATGCTGCCGAGTGCTATCGTATTGCCTCCATTCAAGAGGTAATCGGCCCCGTCGTCCCCGTTGAAAAGAATGGTCTGTCCCGCGGCACCGCGGTTTTCGAACACGTCAGAATCCGACCGCATCGCCAGCAAGTCCCGCACCGCAGGTTGTGTGCGGTCGCCAGTAACGACGAACAAGTTGTTGCCCGCATCTCCGTTAAAGATCAGTGAGCCGATGACGCCTGTTCCGCGGTTCTCGAACACGTCGGCATCGGCGCCGCCCGTGAACACAATCGAAGCAACGGACGGGGCCTCGTTAATAAACAAGTCGGCATCCGCGCCACCGATGAATTCGATGGATGTGAGCCCCACAGTCTGGTTGACCAACATATCGGCGTCCGCGCCACCCCTAAAGGTAATGCCCTTGACGCGCAATAGCGAGTTGGTACTGATGAGTACATCGTTGCCCAGATCTCCATTGAACAAGATGTGGCCGACAAGCCCGGCTTGATTTACGAAGAAGTCGACATCGGCGGTCGCCGGGGGAGTTGGCACTGTCGTCGGCAGCGTTCGCGATTGGTCCCCGGTCAGCACGAGCCAGTTGACGGCTGCATCGCCGTTAAAGAGCAGCGAGCCGATACTGCCGCCACGGTTTTCAAATACGTCGGCATCGGCGCCGCCGCTAAACGTAATCGTGGGAATGGACGGAGCCTGGTTGATAAATACATCCGCATCCGCGCCACCAATAAATGTGATTCCACTCACGCCGGTAAGCGAGTCACTGCTGATTAGCGTATCCACGCCTACATCGCCAACGAACACGATGCTCGTGACCCGACCGCCGAGATTCTCAAAAATGTCGGCGTCCCCGAGGGGCGGCATGCCTAGCGGTAGCGGCAGCGAGCGATTTCCCGTCAGGAATAGCGAGGAAGCTGCCGTATCGCCTTGGAAGATAATCTCGCCAATGCTGGCCCCCAAGCGGTTTTCAAACAAATCGGCATCGGCACCACCTGTGAACACGATCGTTCCGACGGATGCTGCATTAATAAACTGATCGGCGCCTATGTCTCCCTGGAAGAAAATTGACGAAATGGTACCGGCCTGGTTCGTGAAGATGTCCGCATCGGCACCGCCGCCAAAGAGAATCGTGGTCACGGTGCCTGTATTGATGAATTGGTCGATCCCCACATCCCCCGTAAATTGGATTAAGCCAACGGTTCCCAGAAGGTTCTGGAACAAATCGGCGTCGGCGCCACCGCCAAAGAGTATCGTGTCCACGATGCCTGTGTTGACGAACTGATCGCTGCCAATGTCGCCGCGGAAATCAATACTCTGGCTAATTCCTGTGGCCAGGAGGAGATCGGCATCCGCACCGCCCGAAACGACCACTTTCGATGCGGAATTAACACGAATGGTGTCTGCGCCATCGCCGCCTGAAATGGTCGAAAAAGCACTGGCTGTGAGATCGTCGCCGAACTTACTCCCTTCCAACGCAGAAAAACTGCCTGTAACGCCAACGGTGTGCCCACCCGGTGCCACCTGCTGCAAAGTACCGTCGGTGCGGGTGAGGTCGAAGGTCACACCAAAGTCCGCTAAAAAGAAGCTCAAAAGGTTGTCGCCGCTTAAATCCGATACCGTCAGTGAACTATTCGGCACCAAGAAGTACTTGTCGCTTCCTCCAGTGTCACTCGCGTTGTCGTTCCCCTCCTTGAGCACAAATACATCGTTTCCCCGACCGCCGAATAATTGATCCGTACCCCGGCCTCCATCCAAAATCATGGGTATGGAAGTGCCCCGGGCATCGATCGTGTCCATTCCGTCCCCGCCGGAAATCAGTAGCCGATGGGGCATGTTTGAAGCGGGCAGCGGCAGTGTCGTGCTCGAAGTAGCAGTGGCGAATGTTACTGAAACTTTGCCAGTCGTGGCATCGGTCGCGACGGTAATGGTGTCGTTCTCGGCAGAGCCCCGTAGTAACAACACGTCCACGACCGTCCGTCCCAAATCGTCGTCTTCGGCCCTGAGAGTCACTGTGTACTGGCAGCCGTTTTGCCTCGGAAATTGATAATTGGTTGTCCGGGCACCGGTCGGGGGTCCTAAGAGGGCCGGGTCATCGAACGGAATCGGCTGCGAACAACTAGCGCCCGAAGTCGTTACCGACCAGTGATAGCGGAACGTGTCCAGGACACCCGGATCGTCCACGACCGCTTCCAAATGTACCAATGCGTCGCTGTCGTCCAGTGCCGGACGGATTACGACCGAGGGTGCCACGTTGTTCACACTGACGATCTGCTCATTGGAAAAGACGACAGCCGGTCCGTCGAAATCGTTGACCTGCACGCGGATCGCGAAATTATCGGGAGCTATTCCTGGTCGGTCATCCCGGTAAGTATGTGGCAGAGAAAACGCCAGGACACCCGGTGGTAGTTGCAGGATTTCCGGCAGGCTGCCATCGTCCCAAACCACCGTCACTTCATGCGGATCCAGGGTGCCATCATCTTTGAACTCGCCGTTCAACACTACCGCGGTCCCCTCGGGGACCGGTCCAGTGACAGGTGTCAAGACGCCTGCCAAGAGCAACTTCGTTCGCAAATTAGCGGGTGGGTCGTTGATGACCGTGATTAGCTGAGTGGTCTTTGCCGGATTTAGTGGCTCGTCGTCGTCCGTGACGTTAACAGTGATCGTATATGTGGTGCCGACGTTCGGGTTGTCCAGATAGCGGTGCGTAATTGGCAGAGCCGAGAGCCTCGCCAGGGATCGTTGGAACTGAGTGACCAGGGTGGGCTCGGAGCCGTCGCCCCAGTTAATGGTCAGCGCGTGGGCATCGACGGTTCCCACGTCATCAAACGCGATCGACAAAGTAACGTTGCCATTTTCCTGAATAGCGGTACTTGACGCGTTAACACTAAGCGCGGTCGGGGCTTGGTTGAGAACCTGAACCAGTGCCGTCGCGGTGGCAGGCGCCATGGGTTCGTCGTCGTCGGCGGCTCGGACAGTGATCGTAAACGAGTTACCCGATGTGGGATTATCTAGGTAGCGATGTTCGATCGCCGAAAAGGAAAAAACGAACGGTCTCGTTGGATCCGCTGGTGTCAGCCGAGCGGCGGAAACTAGCGAGGCTGGCGACCCGTCTCCCCAATCGATGCTTACTGTATGAACGTCAGCCAAGCCCGGATCGGTGAAGGTTCCCGATAGATTGACCGAATTGTTTTCCTGAAGGGCCAGCGGGCTTAGCTGGACTTGCAGGTTTGTGGGCGCGACGTTTCGCACCACGATTGGCACGAGACCAAACGGTGAGATGCTTTCACCCAAATTATCGCTCACGATCACCTGGACCTGATACACGTCAGTGCGTGTGTTCGTCGGATTGTCGTCGGCGAAGCGATGTTTGGCTGTGAACGAGCTGCCCAGTAGATTAGGCAATACAGTGTCAGCGGAGCCATCACCCCATTTGATCGTTACGGTATGACGTTCATCTGGTCCGCCCGTGTCGGTAAACGAACCGGTTAGGGTAGCCTCGCCGTTCTCAAAGACCTCTTCCGTGAGCTTCAGGAAATTAGGCTGCGCGTCTGGGGCAGCGTTGATAATCGTGGCTCTAAAACTGTCTGTGCCAATGTTACCCGATTCATCCGTTACCGAGACCGTCACTTGATACGTTTTGCCGCTAAGGTTTGGATAATTATGGCCCAGCTGGAATGTTTTGTCGGCCGACAATACCAGGATCTGCGAAGTGCCGTCACCGAAGTCGACGTTACCCGACCAGGGACCCACTGAATCTGGATCGGTGAAGGACCCAGCTCGTGAAAACGGCTCGCCTGGTTTCAACGGAACGTCCACCCCGTCCGCCACAACGGGCGGCAAGTTGACCACTGTCGGCGGCTGAACCACCAGCCGATTGTGTGCGAATTCCGAAGTCCGTTGTAAAGTCGTCCCCGTGGAGACCGCGGTCAGCACAGAACCGTCCGAAAGGCCTAGGGGCGTGCGCATTGTGAATCGAAATCGGTTCGTGGTGTCGCTACCGACGACTTGCCCGCCGATGGGACCGGGGCCGTAGGAAGCCAAACCTAAATCACTGAGGGTGGTTGAGGGACCTGCGGCAACCGTCGCGATGTATAACCAGCCGTCGCCAAAGTTTTCGGCCCCATCGTCTGAGAGATAGAGATCGACGGTGCTTCCGGGCCGAGCAAAGCCTTCCACCGTAAGCCTGTCGGCGATGACGTCCAGATGGACCGACGTGAGAACAGGAGAATTCAAATAGCCATCCTGGTCATTGGGGTCATTTAAAGTCAAACCGACCGGCCCAATGTCGATGCCCAGGCCGGTATTGCCATAGATTGAATTCCCGCGTACGGTCGCATGCGCGGCCGCAATGTCCGTCAGTCGTACACCGGCACCCTGATTGTAGGCGATCGTGTTGGCAGATCCCGCAGCCAGTCCGCCAATCGTGTTATTCGTAGCGCCGCCCGAAATAGTAATCCCCGTCCGGTTGCCGATGGTGACCGTTCCGGCGGCGTTCGTGCCAATCCAGTTGTATTCGATACGGTTGCCCGTCGCGCCATTGCCAGTGATCGCAATGCCTGAGCCAGCAAACTGATTGATGATCAATCCCTTGATCAAGCTGTTGGAGGCAGTGATGGTCAGGCCATTCGTGCCGATGCCTGCGTTCAAGCCCTGCAGCCCGACTACCGGCGAGCCTTTCAAGAAGCCTGTCTGGGTAGTGCCGTCGATGATGGTGGCATCGGTAATCGTAGGCAGGGGGGAGCTTAGCGCGATGTTGTGGGGTCCCGGGCCCGCGATGCCGAAATGGATGGTGTTTCTACCCGCCAAAACCAATGGAACTTTTCATATGGCGCAAACTTCAATGATAGGATTTTTCTGGGAGGCGGGATTGGTCTTGCCTCCATTCGATATAAATCCAAGAAAGTTTATACAGAAGAATTTGTAAATGAACCGCTCACTGATTTATCTCTGGAAGAAACTCTTGAAATAAGGGGATCGGGAATTAATGCAACAGTAGGCGCCATCTTCAGACCTGTTGATTTTATTCAGTTTGGTGCTTCCGCAACAACACCAACCGCTTATCAACTCACCGATAGCTATAGTGCTAACATGAATACCTCCTGGAAAAATTTTGAGTACCTGCCTGGTGAATTCATCAACAACGAAAGAGCAAAAACAGAAATAGTCAATTCAGAATATCCCTTAAAGACCCCTTGGAAAGCAAGTGCAGGTGTCGCTTTCTTCATTCAGAAAAAAGGATTCATAACGGCTGATATCGAAAGTTTTAATTACAGCAGTGCTAAATACGGTGCTGGCATTGATGGCATATCGTATAGTAGTGATAACGACAAAATAAAAGCACTCTATCAATCAGTAGTAAACCTCCGTTTGGGTGGAGAATACCGCTACAACCAATTCAGGTTTAGAGGTGGCTTCAGTTATATGCCAGAGCCTTTCAAGACAGAACAAAACAATGTGTCGCGTGTTATGCAAAGTATTTCAGGTGGTGCCGGATATCGCACGGAGAAATTTTATGTGGATATGGCGTTAGTTTATAGCCAAGGAAATAATTCCTATCGGCCTTATCGGGTCAACTCCTCCTCAAGCCCGCTAGTAACCTATAATCAAAGCAATACCAATTTTTTAGTTACGCTCGGATTCCCTTTCTAGTAAATCTGGTAATCAGTAAACGGTGTTTGGTAATCCAAAGTGGGTTACCGATCATGGCTCACAACCAATCTTGTTATAACGGATTTCTGATCATCTCTGCCAATGTCTTAATCGAAATCTTATCTCCTGAAATGGTGATATGAGCTTGCTTGTAAAAAGCAATCCGCTGTGATCGCATAAACTCAATGCGGTCTTTTAAACTTTCAGCATTATCAGTCGAAAAAAGTGGTCGTTCTGAAATATGTGAGTTCATAATACGCCTGGCTATTTCCGCTGGAGGTACATCCAGAAAAATACTTTTGCCAGCCTGATTGATATGCTCCATATTGTCAAAAAAACAGGGGGCTCCCCCACCAGTAGCCATAACAAAGGAATCTGGAGATTGGCAGTTTTGCTTTAATGCTTTGGACTCGAGCTGGCGAAAGTAACCCTCATGCATCTGTTTAAAGATTTGCTTAATTGTCCTTCCCTCTTGCTTCTCAATCTCTTGATCAAGGTCAATAAAGGTACTTGACAACTCTAACGCCAAAGATTTCCCAATTGTTGATTTGCCTGAACCTGGAAGACCAATAAGAAAAATTTTCATAAACACGTTGCCACAGATTCACTGATTATAAATTGCTCCTTTTGGATTGGAGGTTCCTCTCTGAATATTTCCCGTGAGAAATTATGAATGACCTAATTTTTTCAAAAAAAGCTTGTCCCAAATAGATTTTTATTATGTCTATTCTTAGTGCAAGGCCAATCTGTGAATCAGTGGCAATTTTTTACAAATTTTCATTTCAACAATTCCAAAATTTCATCCGCCCCTGGTGTATCGTTATGATGCCAATTGCCCAACACGGTTCCGTCTTTCCAAAGGGCAATGCCAGGATTGGAGCGGATGATTGTTTTTAATACGGTTGCATCAGCATAATAATACGGTATGGCCAGCTGATGTTCGTGCCGGAAGGCTTCCATTTGTTCGGATAAAGATGCAGTCAACACAAAGCAATCTACTTTTCCTTCCAACGATTTAATTAATGTCTTCATCTCCTGAATATGGTCAGCCGAAGATTTTGTTACATCATACATGACAATCAGTAACCGCGAGCCCTGAAAAGTATAAGGTGTCATACCTTCTCCTTCTGGGCTAGTCACCAGATAGTCCGTAATCTTGGGCTTGATCTTATCTTCATTCAACACTTTTGAAGAAACGTATTTATATCCCTCCTCTGTTAAAAATTTTGTTGAGGTAACCGTTTCACCTCCCTTGTCAAAGGTGTATTCAATGATCGGAGCTTCGGATGGAATCATCTGCTGAGGAATATTATTACCAATTCGGTAAGCTCGAAAATCAATGAATGGCAAATGAAGGATGGCGTAAATGCCCAGAAATATACTAATCAGGACAACTGCCCCTACAAGGGCGTGACCTTCACGCGTGCGCAAGCTTGGTACATAACTTTTTCTATACCAAAACAAATGAAGCACAAAGACCATCAAAATAATGTCCTTCGTAAAAGACTCCCAGGGTGTAAGCTTAATAGCATCGCCAAAACAACCGCAGTCGGTAACTTTATTGAAGTAAGCAGAGTAGAATGTTAAAAAAGTAAAAAATA
>JANNPR010000231.1:0-5802 GCA_031400345.1 Planctomycetota bacterium
GTCTTTTGAATCTTCACGTCTTGGAAATCGATTCCAGGTCCCAGGTTCTGCAGTTCCAGTGTCACATCCGGCAAGGGCTCTTTCGTGTCTGCATGGATCACTCGGACATCCATCACCTGGCCAGCCTGCCAGGTGCCGTTGTCCTGAGTTTTTGTGTTTTTGGAGTCCTTCGTTTTGCCTTGAGAGACCGCGTTTGCTCGATGCGTTTCCTTTGAGTTCGCCTTCTCCGATTGTTCCTGAGTAGCGACGTTGTCAGCGCGAGTCGTTACGACCAGAGCGGTGGGTAGAACACACGCGGCGACGAGCAACATCGTGGCGACCGCGGTTCGGGAAGGTCGACGCTGAAATTTTCGATTGGGAGCCAGCATGGTGGTGATCCGTTCCTTAATGTTCTTCGTCGAACCTGTCACCGCGAGCGCCGGTGTCGATTGGCGCGATGCGTATTCGCCGGCCAGCATGTTGAAGATCGCTTCACAGTAAACCTTTGGAGAGATACACGATGCGGATAGCACGATTTCGTCGCAGCATTTTTCTCGTTCCTGCCTGATCATCCGATTGGCCCACCAGATCAGCGGATGAAAGAAAAAGACCGCCTGAAGCACGTTCTGAATGTGATTCACCGCCGCGTCCCACCGCAGGACATGGGCTAGTTCATGAGTCAGAATGGCCTTCCGCTGCTCGACCGTGCCGGTTCGGGAGAACTGCAACGGAAGATAGATGTCGCCGCGAAGCCAGCCCCAAACAAACGGCTGGGCGGCAGAGGCAGCCAAGCTGACTCTGGGTGGCCGCTTCATGCCCAACACTTCCGCCAGCGCCGCGATGGCGCTGCACGTTTCGTCGTCCGCAGGCCAGCACGATTTTCTGAGTGTGCGATGGGTCATACACATCCTGGCTGCAACACTGATGAGCATCATTCCAGTGGTCAGTAACCATGCCAATACCAGCGATTGACGCAAGTTGAAAGGGATCACTCGGGGTAATTCCGTGACATCTCGGACTGGCAGTTGTGAAACAGAAGCGTCGGGTTGCGGTAAGGGTTGGGTTATCGGTTGAGGGACATCGATTGACGGACCGAAGTCCGCTCTCCCAGTCGGTGCCAATGACTCGACAGCATTCTTTCGCGGCGGAGTCTTGAGTGCCTCAAACGGCAAGACAGACAGATCCACAGTGACCATCGGAGGCGTCAGACACTTTGCGATAACCGTGAGCCACAGCAGGTAACGCCAGTGAGCACACGCGTTTCGCAGCATGAAGCAAGCGGCCAATACCACTCCAAAGACCACGAGGACTTGCCAGCTTTGCCGCACCAGCACATCGGCGAACGCATTCAACACGGATTCCATCGTGATCCCTCTTTCTTTATTCGCGTTGCCCTTCTATGAGCTTCTTCAACTCTTCAAGATCTTCCGCCTTCAGGTCACTCTGATCCGCGAGATGCAACATAAGTGGAAGCGGATCGCCGCCGAACAACCGTTCGACAAAATCGCCTACAGTTCGCTTAATGACCTGCTCTCTCTTCACTGCCGCCGAGAACAAATGAGCCTTACCCTGTACCTCATGGCGAACATACCCTTTCTTCTCCAGCCGACGCAGCAGCGTCTGCACCGTGGCATACGCGATCGACCGGTCTTTCGGCAGTGCGTCGCAGATTCCCTGGACAGTTGCCGGTTCCAACTGCCAGACAAACCGCAGTATTTCGGTCTCAGCAGGACTCAAGGCGGGCAGCGTTTTTCTGGTCATGATTTCCCTCGTACAAATGTACAACGTAGATTGTCGTACGTTTGTACAACATGTCAAGAGCATCTCGCAATGAAATCAGGGCACGCTTCCTGTATCGTTCTCGCTGGACGCACATTTGGTTCGTCAGTTGAGAGTCAAGCCACGTGAAAATTAGCTCCGGATGCATGCGTCGTGTCGATGGCGCCTTCGCTGAGCCACCGAAATCCAATGCCGCGACTACGCAGAACTTCGATTAGCGTAATCCGATGTCGCATCGACCGACCAAGGCGATCTAGCCGCCAAACGATTAGATCGTCCCCATTCACCCCAACATGAACGACACCGCCTGTGCGGCATTGGTTCGGATGGCAGTTTCACTTTGGTCCGTTGTTGCCGTGTCTCACGCTCCACGACTTGTTGGGACTTTTGTATCGACAAACATGCAGAAAACTAACTATTGTCGACCGATCGCTTGATCGCGTTCATGCAACATCTGGGCAACTTTGGCGAACAGGTGCTTCTCGTCTCCAGAATCGAATCCAAGGTGGTAATCCTTAATCACACCATTGTGATCGACTAGAAATGTGACGGGGTATGACATAACAGTGTATTTATCTTTGGCGATATTCTGTCCCATCAATGCAATCGGGTGAGTAAGCGATTTTTCCTGGACGTATTTTGCGATGACTTCTTTGCTTTCGTTGTAGCCGTTTACCGCGATCACCGACAAGCCGTGCTGGTGATACCGATTGTGAAGCGCGGTGAGGTATGGCGCTTCGATCCTGCATCCGCCGCATGCGACTCCCCAGAAGGCGATTACTGCCACACGCCCCTGGATGGCCTTGTGCAAGTTAAGCTCTTCGCCAGTGAGCGACTCCAGAATGAAATCCGGCGCCTTCTTCCCGAGAAGGCCTTCCGGTTCCACGGGCATCTGAACCATTGACCACAAAGCGGTATGGAACCCCATCTCCCTCGCAAATTTGTCGCTCAGCGAGAGCTCATTGCCTTGCGGGCTAAAGTATTTCTCCACCGCATTCCTACCTGATGTTGTAGTTAAGCAACGGAACATGATTACTCTCTTGGAAGAAAGAGCGAGACTCGCAACCGATTTGACGATGCTCTCGTGAATCGACTTCGGGAATTGAAGGAAGCGTCCATCAATGGGTTGACGAAGTTGCACAAAACAGTCCACGTCTCCAAGAAGAAAGTGAGACAACTTTGTACAAACGGGAAAGACTCGAACAAGCTCACTGTCGATCGGTGTTTCGCTTAAACTCGGATCTGCGGACGACGCGTTGATGCGTGCTACTTTATCCGTCCATTTTTCACTCTCAAATGTCATGCCGATGCGAACTCTGACAAATCCTGCCGTTTGGCAAATGGCTTTGACTTCGGATTCTAGCTTCCGTTGCTCGTCTGGTTTGGGAAACTGGCCGGCAAATCGAAGGTATAGACTGAGACTGGATTGGGGCTCCTTACCTTCCGTCACGAGTGCCTGCAGATCGCTGCGGAAGCTCTCCACACCGAGGGCCTCCGGCCGAAATTTCCCCTCGACTAGAATTTCATTTGCGTTGATTGCTGCGTAGGTAGCATTCGACGTCGAACCCAGTAGGTAACGCTGGAGTTCCGTGCTAATTGGGAAAAGGAGGTAATTTTTAGGCGGCACTTCGTCAGCACTTACCAATTGAGCTGGCAGGATGATTGAAAGAACCGTGAGCGAGTAAAGGAAGTGGGTTTTCATTGTTTTCCTTCGCATCGATTGTTTCGAAGATGCCGGCTCAAACATAGATTTTCCCGACGACTAAACTGAACCTACTTCGCGAGCATGCGCCTCCGCGGAGCCAATTGCCGCCGAGTTTCTCGTCGAGCAGTTTACCAGTTCACGAATGTCGGCGGCAAGTTTGCGGTACAGTCAGGCAGTCCCAGAAACCGGTCGATTAATGGGACGTCTACGATATCGACCGGTGCCCGGCGACTATTGTGAGCCAATCTTCCGACCCACGAGCACGGCAATCGGGTAGTTAAAGTGAACGTCGCCATCTATTCGTTGAACTCCCAAACCCAGTTCGTCCTTCCCCTGATCGTCAACGATTATCTGACGTACTCGCTCGGCATCACCGGGATTGGGGAAAGATCCACTGAGCAGTGGCCCCAACGACATGGGCTGGTTGTAAAAAAATGTCTTTAGATCTTCCATTCCAGCGTTGATATAAAGCTCTTCCAATTCCCCTAACAGCCGTGCCCGAACGTGAGACGGATCACGAAGTTTTTCCATGTTGTTGTAGGCGTAGGCCTGTTCAGTTGTCGTCATGAATAAATCCACAACAACAACACGCCCATCCGGTTTGCAGACTCGCACCATTTCATTGAACACGGCAAGCGGGTCTGAAAAGTGATGAAACGAATAGCGTGTAAAGACCAGCGAAAACATTTCATCCTTAAAAGGGAGAGGCGGCACCGCACCAACACGCCAAGTCACGTTCGTCAGTTTCTTGTTTCGCTGCAGCTGCTTGGCCTGCTCAATCATCGCCGGCGTAACATCGAGGCCAGTGGCGTGTCCAGCAACTTCGGCCAGATCGCACGTCGTGACGCCTGGTCCACAAGCGACATCCAGAACAGTATCTCCAGCATCGACCTCTGTGGCAGTGAGAACTAATTGACGAGGCTGGCTGGGCATCGCGGCAAATTCCCGGAACGAATTGGCTTGGCGCGTGAACTGATCCACGACAAGCCGTTCATGATCTTCCTTTGCATCGCTCATCACGAGTCCTTGGATATTCCAATTGTTGGATTTCACGTGGTATCATAACACGCTCCATGTGTGCCATCATTCGGTCGTTTGATGACGCGTCTCACGTGCAACGACTTGTTCGAACCGTCAGCCAGATTTCGGCGAGCCCGCGAGGGACCGATGCAGTTTGGCGGGAACAGCATCGGAGGGCTCTGGCGCGTGCCCAAATCTCGTCTGAAGGGGGTCTTGATTGTTGACAGTCACCGTAACACGACTGTCCTTGTGACACGCAGTCTTGTTCCCCTGGACTGCCTGTTCACTCACGAACGAACCGTCCCTAGCAACCTGGAAACTGGGCACGATCTGCCGGGCGTTTCGCCCACTGGTTAACCCGCGGCTTCCCGGTCGCACAGAGTTGGGCAGGACGTCACCAGCGGCAGCAGCAAGAGTACAAATCGTGGCTCATCTCCAACTGGCTGTCTCGGAGTTACCGAGCAAACTCATGCCCGGTGATTTGCGCAATTTGTACTTCTGTGAATCCGAGTCGCCGCACGGGGAGATAAACCAAGGTTTCTACGTTCGTCGTCAGACGCGACTTTTTACAAATTGCACCGTTCGGATGCAGTCGGCAGCGTTGCGAGAGATGATCGCTGTTGCGGAAGCAATCGCTGTTGCCAGCCCCACCACGGAACGACTTCCGGTTAGCCGGTCTGGGAGAAACAGAAACCGCCCGGTTCGCTCCGCCGTCCGCTACGGTACTTCCGGTCGCTGCTCCGCAACTCTCCCTCCGGGCCCTCCCGCTCCCTGCTCCGCTCACTGGCTGATTGACTGGCTAGACGGAACGAGGGCCACGCGAAAGCCCAGGTCGAATTTGCCCACCGGCACGCTCATGCCGCGGAGCGCCGACGCCGACCGGCCGTCCGCAGCGCCGAAGTCCCAGCTCCCGCCTCTGATCACCAGGAACGAGCCCTGTTTCCCTTCTGGATCGCTACCACCTGGAAGCTCGGCCGCGTACAAGTCTCGGCACCACTCCGAAACATTCCCGTGCATATCGTGCAGCCCCCAGGCGTTGGGCTTCTTACCGCCGACTGGATGCGCCCTGCCACTTGAGTTTCCGCCGTACCAAGCGTAATCGCCGAACGAATAGTCAGTGGTCGTCCCAGCGCGGCACGCATATTCCCATTGAGCCTCGGTCGGCAAGCGGTACTCCCAGCCCACCGGCAGTCGTCCGGCGTCTTTTTCCAGGGTGGTCAGTTTCTGACAGAACTCCGTTGCCTCATTCCAGTCAACCGTTTCCACCGGCGCTTCGTCACCTTTGAACCGACTGGGATTTTTCCCCATGACCGACTGGT
>JANNPR010000240.1:0-3136 GCA_031400345.1 Planctomycetota bacterium
CCCGCCCCACAGTCGGTTTAAGATACGTAATCACGAATAGGAGTGGCGTCATATGGCCGCTGCCAACCAAATTCAAGCTGAGGAAAATCCGCTCGTAGAAGACGGGACGAACCGCTTCGGAATGATGATTCGAGCCAAGGATTGGATTGCCTCGGAAGCCTCGTCGTGGATGTTGAGCTTATTGATCCATACGGTCCTGATCATGATCGCGGCGCTGTTCCTGGGCTCAACGACCGTGGAGAAAATCGTCGTCGAAGCACCCGAGTTCGAATCACTCGAACAGGACGAAATGCCGGAACCAGATTTAACGCATTTCGAAGTTGGCGAGACGTCGATCGACCCATCGGAGCTGTCCACCGATACGCTCACGATGCACAATTCGGCCGCTGTTGACATTGAAGGAACTGCATTTGGTGCGCCGGGCAGCGCGGACGGCGATACCACGGACCTTGTTCAGGGTGGTGGGACGCCGGCTACTTCAGGCATGGCAAGCGTCGGCGGCGGTTTCAGTATTCGTTCGGCCGGACTTGGGCCCGTCGGCAAGGGCGGCGGCGGCTTAGAAGGCGGAGCCGGTTTTGGCAAGAATGTTGGGAAAGGTGGTGCGGGAATAGGGTTTGGATCGCGTGACGGAAAAATGCGCGGCGTCATGCTCGGAAGCGGTGGTGGAACGAAGAGTTCGGAACGTGCTGTTGCGGCCGCACTGAGCTGGATTGCGCGACATCAACGACCAGACGGTAGTTGGAGTCTCGATCATTCCGGAATGTGCAAAGATCCCAGTTGCACCGGGCCGGGGCAGGCAAAATCGGATTCCGCAGCGACCGCATTAGCCCTCTTGCCATTCCTGGCGGCGGGTCAAACACATCAAACGAAAGGCCCCTACCAAAAGTCCATCGCCGCGGGAATTAGCTGGCTGATCAGCCACCAAAAACCCAACGGCGACCTGTCGGCGGGGGGCAGTCAGATGTACTCTCACGGCCTGGCAGCTATCGCACTCTGCGAGGCATACGGCATTAGTCAAGATAAGCGAGTGGGAGTTCCAGCCCAGGGGGCGATCCGATTTATCGAGTCGGGTCAAGACCCCCAAACCGGCGGCTGGTGGTACAGTCACGGACAAAAAGGTGGAGATACCTCCGTTTTTGGCTGGCAGCTGATGGCGCTCAAGAGCGCACAAATGTCTGGCCTGAGCGTGAATCCAGGCGTCTTCGAGGCGTCGAAAAAATGGCTGGCATCGGTGGCAAAAGGAACCAAGCATGGCACCTTCTCGTATGTCCCGGATAGCGGCGCTTCGCAAACCATGACGTCGGTCGGGTTGCTAACAAGCCAGTACCTTGGAATCCGCCGTGTCGACCCACCCATGGAGGAGGGCGTGGCCTTTCTGATGAGCCACTTGCCTAACGCAAATCGCGACTTTTACTACTGGTATTATGCAACCCAAGTAATGCATAACATCCCTGGCCCCGAATGGGATATCTGGAACAGACAAATGCGACGAACGCTCATCGAAAGTCAGATCAAGGAGGGGTGTGCGGCGGGCAGTTGGGATCCGATCTTGCCGAGCAAGGTACCACACGCCGAACAAGGAGGCCGCTTGATGGTCACCGCCATGGGGGCCCTTACCCTAGAAGTCTATTACCGCTACTTGCCACTTTACAAACTGAACCCTGAAGAGGAACTGGCGAAGGTTGCCAACTAACGCCTGGGCGGAATTATCTGCATTGAAGCCTGAGACGCAAGTTTTGATGTTGCGCAAATAGAGTCCAAGAGAGTGCCGCTGGCAAACCGGAGATTTTAGTCCCGAAGGGACGGCCCTATGTTAGCCAGGCCAACGGCCTGGGTTATGCACAATAACCCATGTCTTCCTCTTTATGCTGCAAGATCAGCGAAAGGTTGAAACTCCGGGATCAAATCACATGCGACACCTAGCGCGTATTCTAAGCCTGAGCGTCCTCTTCGCGGCAATGCCAACCCCATTGCGTGAAGGCTCGACGGCGGAGCCTTTTCACGATTTCCTCAAGGCACTTCAGGAAAACGGTTACGGTGAAGTTTCGTTGGATTACCTTGAGCGCATTCAGGAACGCAGTGACTTACCCACCGAACTTCGCGAAGTTTTAGATTTAGAACGAAGCACCAGCCTTCGCGTGGCATCCCAAGAAGCATATGGGCCAGAGCAGTACAAACAGCGGATGGCGGAATCGCAGAAACTACTCGACAAGTTTCTCAAGGAGCACGCCAATCACCCCGATATCGCAGTGGCTTTGTTAAATGTGGGTGAACTGGATTTTGAGGCGGCGCAAGTTCCCCTTGCCGTGATGCAATACTCCAAAGACAAAGCCGAACAGGAGAAGGCAAGAAGCGACGCTCGTACGGCTCTAACTTTAGCCCGTAGCCGGTTCGAGGATTCACGAAAACGTCTCAAAGATCGATTCGATCAATTACCGAAGATCGAGCGTAAACTGCGTCCGACGGCCGATGAAAAGCGGGCCATGGCATTGCGCGAATCTGTGGAACTGAGTTGGCTGGATGCACGATACCGAGTTGCCTTATGCGATTTCTTTACCGCTCAGACATTTGCCGATCCTCAAGATGAAAACCGCAAAAAGCTCCTGCTCACATCGGCAAAGGAGTTAGATGAGATCTACCAGGCCAATCGTGCGAACGTGATTGGCGCATTGGCTCATCTATGGAACGGAAGGGCGATCGAGGAAGTGGGTGACCAAAGTTTGGCGCTTGATATCTATGATGAAGTGCTGGCGAGCGCGCCGGAAGGACGTTCCGCACCAGCCTCGGCAGCTCCTTTGTATGGTCAGGCGGAGCTCTTTCGACTACGAATTTTGACGACAACCAAGCCCGACGAATGTCTCGCTGAGGCAGATGCTTGGCTGGACGATCATCCCAGTTGGAAGCGACTACCCATCTACCAAGGCGTGGCGATGGAAAAGGCGAAACTCCTAATCGCCAAGTCTCAGAAGGAAGCTCCTGCCGAACAGCGCAAAACGGTCCGAGAAGTGAAGGCCCTGTTGGAGGACGTCGCCAAGGTCGATAGCGAATTCAAGCAAGCGGCGATCCTACTCAAAATTGAACAACTCAAAGCCCTCGGTCAATCCAAGGACCTTACGATCGACGATAGCATCGCAAT
>JANNPR010000399.1:0-5321 GCA_031400345.1 Planctomycetota bacterium
GCCAGGCGCAGTGGTGGCTGATGTTCAAGGTCCCTGGTTTTCAGCCATACCATTACGGAAATACGTCCCGTTGCCGGAATAGGAAGTGGCTCGCTGCGAACCCACGCTAGATTCTTTTCACCGACTACTCGCATGTATAAGGACTGTTGACCATCTTGCCGCTCTCTGCGATCGATGGTTATTTCGACTCCTTCGCTCTTCGCCCCCTCCCAACCGGTCAATCCATTCCCGGTCATAACACTCTCAAAGCTAGGATTGCTCAAAACGTTGATGGGGTCAGGACGTCTTAGACCGTCAGCGCGCGTACGGACCTCGTGGATCAGCTGTGCCAATTCAATTTCGACCGAATCCCGTGGAGCGGATCTCCAGTCGACTACGCTGATCGCTGGTGACTCAAATACTAATCCCCAAACGTCGTACGGCTCCAATTCAAGTGTTATCGTCTGCGACGTACCTCGGCTATTCAACTGAGGTGTTGTCCGCATTCCCAAACACCGGTATTGGCCGGGAGCGGCACCGTTAAGTTCCAACGTTACATGGACCTTCCATGGCGCGTCATGAATTATACATAGATAGGTTTGATTGCCTTTGGTTAGTTGGCGCACCTTCGTGCCGTTGTCTGCCGAACCAGCCGACTTTGATTTTGGTGGAATCGTTGCCATTTTCTCTGCGGGAAGTGCTCGGACGACAGCGATCGCGTCCCGGAGCCAATCTTCTTGACCCATTGGGGCCACCCAGCCACCTTGGATGATGGTTAGTGGATCCGCGGTATATAGGCTGTGAATGAGCCACCGACGACTATGTGGACCGGCGGGGGAAATGTGAGAAAGCAATCTCAAGCGGGTGTTTGGTTGGCCCCAGGGACTAACCACGTCAAATTCCGGCAAATTCAGCCACTGACCTTCGCAGAGGTGTAATGCGGCTCCATCATCGCGCTGATAAACCGTGTCCATCTCGGTCGAGCGGGCAAGCTCGTAAGTCACCGCTTGTTCCCACAGCGATAAGACAGGTGAGATCCGTGTGGGTCGAGGCAACACTAAATGACTCGACGATCGAAACTGGGTAGGGTCAAGTCCCATTCGCGATGTGGTGTCGGCGATCGCCCTCCGCGACGGCAAGGCCGGTCGAAGTTTAGAGTGAGTAAACCGATTTAGCTGCAAGTCGCCATCCGTCAACGCTAATTGCAAGTAAAGATCGGCATTGGTCAGCAGCAATCTAGCATCGCTGCGCACCCGCACGATGTCGCTCTCCATTTCTCTGTAGAACTTGGCGAGCGTCTGACACCGCCATGACAGCCAGGACGTTCGGCCCGACTCGCGCAGAATTCGGGCGCGTTTTGCAAATCGATCGGCGGTGGCATCGCGAAGATCAAGCCTAACGTCTTTAGCCAACGGACTAGAGGCGAAGCGAAGAATCGTCTGATCGTCCAACCCCCAATCTTCATCTGGCAACTGCATGTACGATTGCGGTGCCATCTGCAAGGCCACGCCACCGAAAGAAGGATGATGCCCGTAGCGCTCGACAACCTCACCAACGACCCGACGAATTGCAGTCTGAACCGCTGGATTAAGCGGGTTGTAGTAGGGTGCCAGACCGCGCACGATTCCATGGCGATCTGACCAAGTGCGGCCATCATCGCCCACCGGCGCGATGCCAACTGTCTCCGGGCCGCCCCGTCGAAGTATCGCTTCCAATTCCGGGAGTGGGCTTGCAAACTGCAATGACGGCACGAACCGTAAACCTTCTCGGTCACACAGTCGGCAAATCAATTCGACAACGTCTTTGCGAACGGGATCCTGACCGGTCTGGAAGAAGACACCCCGATCGTAAGTGGGAGTCGCTTCTAGCAATCCACTGGGATAGAGGGCACTCCCTTCGTGATAAACGGATAAGACGATCGAATCATAACCAACAGACTTGGCATATTGGATCAACCGTGTCGCCCCAAGATAGAACGTCGACCAATCTTCCAGCGTTTGTCCCGGTGTATCGAGTACTTCACCGGCGTTGAAGTTTTCCGGGAACAGGGGCTTATCCAATAGCAGCGCAAATGACCGCCCCGAATCGACATTCTGTACGGCAGTTGGAGGCAAAGTTTTCGGCCCGGTTTGAATGCGAATTTTGCCAAATACTGCCGCCGCGTCGCCGCGGCGGTTCAGCAATAACAAATAGGGAGTTTTGGTTCGTGGCCAAAATGCAATCCGATGCGTCTCCATTTTACCCGGCGTGGCGACGGTCGAATCCGGAACATCTATGCCGGAGTCAACTGCCACGTTAGTCACGCGACCCGCCGCGTCCGGTTCGATGATGCTGATACTTAGTGTTTGCCGCAAATCGCTGGGATAGCTCAACTCCATTCGATGCAATTCGTCCGTCCGAGAGACTTGCAAAGGAATTGCCACCCACCCACCCGGGTCAAGCTGCGTTTGCTTTTCACCCAAGTGATCTAATGGATGCGACCGTTTGTTACTTAGTGGTTCTTGTCCCATGCCGGACATCAATTTGGGTTGAAATCGCTTTAACCGATCCAGCCAACGTGGATTGGCGAGGTCAATTTCCAGTTCGGTATGCCAGATGTCCTCGCTCGGCTGAGTGGGATTCGATCCAATAACCACAAATTGAATCTTGCGGAAAGCAATTTGTGACTTGGGCAATAAAGGAACGGCGATGCGGCGTTGGGCTACCGCCACGACTATCTCGTATACGCCTTCATCTTCCGGAATCGGCACAGTGATCGGTGCCAGTACCGAAGCTTGTCCGTCCGCATCCGTGGTGAAGTCTCGCTCTTCTCGCCAAACTTCCTTGCCCCCCGCTGCCAGCAATTGCAAAGAGCAACGATACGAGGTGGACGCGACGAGAGCCGATTGATGAGGGGTTACGGTAAACGTGAATTGCTCCAGTGGTGCAAAAACAAGCGAATCTCGATCGAAGGCGACGCGCAGGTCATCGCCGGGGACTCGGTGGACCAGTAGTCGATTCTTGCGATCGTCCAAATCCGCCCGGTAGGAAGATTTCATCGCCACCACATTTGCCAACGCGAATTTTAGTTGGCGAGTCGATCGGGGCGCATCGACGGGTGTGAGGTCGATGATTAATTCAGCTTCCGCAGGTGCCTGAACACGTATATCCAGGACGTCATAGCTATGTGGACTTCGTTGGGAAACACGCAGTTCGTTGTCCGCCAAGACCAAAGATCCGGGGGAATCCGCCGCCAAACCCAGCGATTGCGAAGCCGTCAAGACTCCTTCGCTTACTCCGATACTTGCCCTCCATTGGCGACTGGTACCTCCACCCCACCCTATTCGCAGCCGGATATCTAACTCCTCCGCATACAAGCAGGGGTTCGCCAACAGAATCGCGCAACCAAGCGCAGCAGCAAACGCCCTGCTAATGGCGCAGCTGAATTTGGGCGTTACATTAAGTAACGCACAATACCAGGGTGTGTGGGGACTTCCTTGTCCAACCATTCCACGCCCAAAATGTATGAAAAAAACAGCGTGAGTTCCGGCCGAATTACGAGGGCGGGATTATAGGCCTGACACCCGTAAAACCACCATGCCGGAATTAACGAGTGCTAGCAAAGATTTTGCATTTAGGAGAATCCTTTCATGACCGCGGATCTTTCGTTACGCCATGAATTAGTTGGTAAGCTTTTTCAGCTACCCCAGCATAAAGCGGATTGGGATCGATTTCGATTAACAGAGGATCAAGTCGCCTTCTATCGCGAACACGGTTTTCTGCCAAAGGTCCGGATCCTCACGGATGACCAAGTCGACATGTTACGCGATGAACTGTCCGAGTTCTTTCAGCCGGACCATCCGGGTCGTGAGTTATGGTACGAGTACCATACTAACGAATCTGTCGATCCGAATACGGTATTGTTTCACGCATTGGGTGCCTGGCGAATCAAACCTGGGTTTCACGACGTTCTCTGGCACCCGGCATTCACAGTCGCCGCAAGCCAGCTGCTGGGAGGGGCGGTGCGATTCTGGCACGACCAACTATTTTGCAAGCCGGCGCGACATGGCGGCGTCGTTGCCTGGCATCAAGATTACTCGTACTGGACTCGCACCCAACCCATGGCTCACCTGACCTGTTGGATCGGCCTGGATGACAGCACTCGCGAGAACGGCTGTGTTCACTACGTTCCCGGAAGCCATAACTGGGAACTTCTGCCCATCACTGGTCTCGCGGGCAACATGGCGGCGATCCGCGAAGTTCTTTCGGATTCTCAATGGGAGATATTCAATAAGCCCGTTGGCGTCGAGCTTAAGATGGGTGAATGCACATTCCATCATCCTCTGATGATCCACGGGTCATTCGAGAATCGCACGGTACAGCCGCGTCGCGCGACGGTAATCAACGCCTTCCGTGACGGAACGCGGTCTGCCTCGGATGAACCTCTACTCACGGGCGTCCCACCCATTCCTAACGGGCAAGCAATGTCGGGTCAATTCTTCCCACCGCTATTCGATCCAGCAGTGATTTAGCGAGCCGAAAGACGAAAACGCGAAACTGAACCACTTCTTCTATGGAACTCGACGTGCTCGCTCGTTATGCCCGGTAAGCTCCCGTCAACGAGTTCCATAGAGCTCTCAAATCCAGTACCTGCTTCGGCTGAACAACCGCATTGGAATAAGCGGCGCGGCCGTAAAGCTCGCCCAATACCAATAGCGGACGGCCCAATTGAGGCTGCACACTGGCGACTCGCTGGACAAACTCGTGCGGAGTTTCTTCCGACTCGCGTGGACAGCCATGTTCTCGCGACCAGGCTTCGAACGCAACAAAGGAGTAACGAATGACATCATTTGGCGACCAAAGCTGCGCGTGACCGTTGCCGAATGGGTCCGCAAAATCGGCGAATGGAGGCGGAGGCGGGCCAGTCGGGACGACCACTGCTGCAGCCGTTTCCTCTTTTTCCGATCGCCAACCCAACAAGCCCGCCCAAAAATCGCGAATCGCCTGAATGAAATTCCGCAGTGCGTCTAAGATCGGGCGCCAATATCGCCACACCACGTAACCGACAACCACAATCACGATGAGGTAATACAACATCTTTAAAAACCACGCCGTACCTGCGCCAACCTGTCGGAGAATCTGCGTTGGTTGGAAGCCTTTACTTCCACTACCCGAACCCGACTTGGTTTTTTTGGTGGAATTGACCGGGTTGGCTTTCGATCCGGACGAACCCTTGGAGCCTGTACTCTCACGTTCTTTCGACTTTTCGCCCGGCTGCTGGCCTCCTTGTTGCTGGCCTCCTTGTTGCTGACCTCCTTGCTGGTGGCCTCCTTGTTGCTGACCTTTTTGTTGGTGGCCTACTT
>JANNPR010000251.1:0-2280 GCA_031400345.1 Planctomycetota bacterium
ACCAGTCGGACATCGGACGAATAATTCTTCGGGGTCTCCGTGCCCAAATAGTCGTCCTTGCGAACATCCGTCAGTTCGATCGTGTACGGTTTATACGAACGAGCAAATCGCAGATAGACATCGTATTGCTTCCCGTCGATCGTGACCTGTTCCGGAATATCCGCCTCTTGGGCTAACAAGTGGGTACCGAGTTTGGTCGCGTCGCCCTTTTTCGAAAACGTGACATAGGCGGCGGCCATGTCGACCTCATTCCCTGAGGACGCTCCACTGGCCCCACGTCGCTCTTCAGCCATGATGAATCGACCTTCGCCCACCGTCGCAGGATTGTTGTCGTCAGGTTCGGCTGCCCGCAATCCCGAGTTCTTGAGGTATTTGTCTACTTGGATGTCGAACGGCAGCTTTCCATCCCGAATGGGTTGTGACAAATTGGGGGTCATTTGCCCTTTAAGAGTAAGTGGAACGGCGATCACAGTTTCCGATTGGCTTCCCGATGGATCAACGATCGCCAGTTCGACGGAACGAATGTCTCTTGCGAAATTAACCTTCTCTTTTTCGACGAGTGTAATTTGTTCCTCTTTGTCGTAGATATTGACGAATAGTTGACCGAACATCAGCAAGCCAACGCCGCCATGAATCAGCACGATGCCGCCCCGCTTCTTAAAGACCATCAGGCAGCCAATCAACAGCGAACCTGCGGCTAGAAGACCAAGCATCAGCTGCCAAAGAATCCGCATCCCGGAATCGCCGATATAACTGGACTCGCCACCGAACCAAATCCAAGTAACTAACAACGTGCCAACACCGTCGCCGATTCCTAACAGCCAAGCCTCTAACTTACGGCCTGAATTTGCCGACACGAACCGAATCCCGAATCCGATCAACACTAGCCACAGGGGAACCAAGGCCAATTTGACGATGAGCCATAACGTACGCCAGGAAAACGGTGGGGCACCTTGTAACCCGTCGCGATTGTGACCGCTAACGATGATGAGCGTCGTCAGTACTACGCCCACGGCTATGACGAGCAAGCCACCAAATAAGCGCTGACCGCGTGCTTGGATCTTGAAACGAACGGCGTGGGCAGCAATTAAATTGGCGAACAACGTCACGCCAATCATCATCCCTCCAGGAAATGGAAACCTGCCAGGGAGATTATGTAATCCGGGTAGTCCGGGAACCCAAGCCCGCGGAAAGAATATTCGGATATCGACCATCGCAACCCAAGTAAAAAAGTACTGCCCCATCACCTCCCACATATCTTTTTCGACCTGCGCCAAAGTCCCAAAAAAGATCAAAAAGATCGATGCGGCAAACAGAAATACGGTTAACTTCAAGGATGCGATCGGCGCTATGACCATCGCAATGACAGACCAAATGCCTGTTCGATTTTGGACTGCCGACTCACGCTGGTTGTGTGCGAGTTCGCCGGGAAAAGTGCTGGTCGCCATGCGAGACCTCCCTACATCAATCGATGACCGCTTCAACGCCAATTAACAAAGCTAACTCGAGTCGGCGTCCGGTCATTTGAAACGTAACGATTTTACAAACTGTTCGAAATTGTCTCTTTCGCGCCGAGCCAAATTCGCATCACCGCGCAGCTTGACAAACCAAGCCGACTCGTCCGTCCGGGCGATTGCTCCCAGAATCGCCTCCTGGCGAGGGCTCTCCTCAGGACCGATTAGCTCGACGTAGTCTGCTTCGATGTCACCAACTGGCAACTTCTTAAGCGACTCTTGGATGTCTTTGTCGGTCGCCTCAGGCAAACGAATTTGACCTCGCCACCTGTTAACGTTGGGCACCAATTGGCCCGCATTTACCGAAAGTTTCGTGACCGTAATCTTAATCTGCTGCGAACCCTCGATGACTTCATACGCCAGCGAGCTCAGACTATCTCCTTGGCCACGCACCCAACCTTTAGGAGTTTCGTGTTCGAGTTCCTCACGGGCAGTTGGATTCGCTGCAGCCGGCGGGGTTCCCCCAGATTTGCGCGCATCAGCAGACGCGAACGGAGGAGTCATACCTGACGATTTCAGTTCGCCCACTAGGTTAACCATCATGGCTGTGCCGCCCGAATAATCAACGCGCGAAACCTGATCGCTGATCGTACTGCGACCGATTCGGGGCAAATTCAATTGTCCTCTCCAGCGATTGATATTAGCAGTAGCTTGGGCGTCTCCATCACCGCGCCAAGGAAGCGTGGAAATGCTGAGTTCGAGTGTTTGTTTTTCGCTCGGTATCTGTATCGTAGCGAACCTCAACTGATCGCCGGCTTGCTGTTTC
>JANNPR010000256.1:0-3097 GCA_031400345.1 Planctomycetota bacterium
GTTCGCGCCGCCGTTTGACAAAACGGAACTCGACCCGGGCTATATCAAGGGTTACCTGCCGGGCATTCGAGAAAATGGAGGCCAATACACCCATCCCGCACTATGGCTCATTCGCGCGCTTACGCTTCTGGGGGACGGGGATCAGGCCATGTCCATTTTCGATATGATCAACCCGGCTCATCATGGTCGCACACCCGACGCCGTTAATCGCTATCAAGTCGAACCGTACGTCGTCGCCGCGGATGTTTATGGGGTCGCACCTCACACGGGTCGAGGCGGCTGGACCTGGTACACTGGATCGGCAGCCTGGATGTATCGAGTCGCCATTGAATCTATTTTGGGTTTTGAGCTACGCGGCAATCGCGTACGCTTTCGCCCTTGTTGCCCCAGCGCTTGGTCCAATTTCGAACTCACGTTGCGACGAGGCGACACGAGCTGGACCTTTGTTGTATCTAGTGACGGCACGAATAAAGGTTGGTCCGCAGAGTATGAACTGCGGGATCACCAAGGCGACCAAACGATCGCAGTCGCGTTTCCGTAGGGTGGGACCAGCTCGCGCAGCGAGCGCCGGCCCACCATCGGAACTTCGTTTGTCTCACGTTGACCTGCGCGAAATCGCAGTGTATTGTCCCCCCCGCCCCCGAATTGTTGCGCCAAAAACGTTTCACTCGCCGGTCGCTTAATCGCAAGCAATGAGGGGTGAGTGGCAGGGAGAGGGGGCAATGCGGCGGAACAAATGTGGAACAGTTACGTTGTTGGCTCAGCGATTGAGTTCCACCACCACACACGCCAACCATCAACCCGCCTCATCGGTGGGCCGGCGCTCGCTACGCGATCTTGTCCCACCCTATAAGAGCATTGGTACATCAATTGCCGTCGATGTATCATTGGGTCATGATCATTGTTATGCACACCAAGAGACGGCTAGCGATTCTGAAAATAACTCTGACGCTGAGTCTTCTGTCATGCTTGCCGTTAATGGGTCGCGCGGCGGAAGCGCCGGCGAAGGAGAAGTCGACGATTACTTTTGAAGAACACGTGCTGCCCATTCTCAAAGCACGCTGCTTCAAATGTCATGCTGGCACCGAGCCGGAACAGGGGCTGAGATTAACGACACGTCGCGACATCTTGCGCGGCGGAACCTCTGGTCCGGCGATTCGGATCGCGGCGGCCGAGTCGAGCCTATTGTGGGAAAAACTCGCAGGGAACGAAATGCCCAAGGAGGGTCCGCCGATCAGTGCGGCAGAGAAGGGAGTGATTCGATCCTGGATCAATGACGGCGCGGTCTCGAATGATGCGCCGGATCACGATTCGAATGAACTTGGGGACCAAGCCGGCAGTCAGCCACACGACCATTGGTCATTCCTTCCACCCCTTCGCCCGCCGCTGCCAGCGGTCCGTCAGTCTGACCGGGTGCGGAACGCGATCGACTCGTTCGTCATTGCGCAGTTGGAATCAAAGAGCCTGAACCTCTCTTCGGAAGCAAGTCGCGACGTGCTGTTGCGACGTGCGTACTACGACGTGATGGGTCTGCCGCCGTCGCCCGACGAAGTGCGGGAGTTGCTGGCGCATGGCGATGGGCTGAGCTACGAGCGAATGATCGATCGGCTGCTAGGTAATCCGCATTACGGTGAACGTTGGGGTCGGCATTGGCTGGACCTTGCGGGATATGCGGACTCGGCCGGGGTACTCTCCGAGGACCGACCGTTGCCCACCGCGTTTCACTATCGCGATTATGTAATCAGCGCCTTCAACAAGGACAAGCCATACGATCGGTTCCTGCAAGAGCAGTTAGCGGGGGACGAATTGTCCGACTATTGGACCGCCTACGAAACACGGGATCGTTTGCCAGACGACGTGATTGAGTCGGTCACGGCGACCGGCTATCTGCGCTGCGCACCGGATTCCAGTCGGCCCGACTTCACTACAATTAAGAACGCCGACGCGCAATACTTTTATCCAACGCTGAATGACACGCTGCAGATCATAGCCTCTTCAACCATGGGGCTGACGTTGCAGTGTGCTCGATGCCATAGCCATAAATTCGATCCCATTCCGCAGGTCGAATATTACCGAATGCAGGCGATCTTCATGGGGGCGCTCCGTCCCCGCCAGTGGATTCCACAGATGGAACGGCGCGTGTTGGTCGCTACCGCTTCCCAGAAGAAAATCGCCGATGAGCATAACGGCAAACTCGACACCCTGCTCGCCCAGCTGAAGAAGGAACTCGGCGAACTGCGGGCGCGATACAAGCAGAAACTCTTCGACGATCGCCTAGCCGGTGTGCCCGAGCCGGTTCGCGAAGACGTAAAGCAGGCGATTCGCAAAGCCGCCGATCAACGGAATCCGATTGAACGGTACTTGGCCGAGAAGTTTCAACCACTCTTACAACCGGATGAGATGACGCTCGACAAGCTGCTGCCCGAAACCTACGCCGACTATCGGCCA
Source organism: Planctomycetota bacterium (assembly GCA_031400345.1). Lineage (GTDB taxonomy): Bacteria > Planctomycetota > Planctomycetia > Pirellulales > Pirellulaceae > JANNPR01. Next base: position 2,449 of record JANNPR010000256.1, read on the forward strand.
GCGGTGGATCCACTCAACGCGGGCATTGCCGCGCAAGAACGACAACGGATGCACTTCGATGAACTGCGTGCGTTGTATGACTTGCCGGGCCCTGTGACCACACCGCTCTTACGTCGGGGCGACGCGTTGACGCCCGGTTCACCCGTGGAACCGGGAGTACTCGGCTCGCTCACGACGCCGGTCGCCTTTCAATGGACAACGCCCGCCGCTGAATCGAAGACGACTGGCCGACGGCTAGCGTTTGCCCGATGGCTGACTCAGCCGCATCACCCGCTGACCGCGCGCGTGATGGTCAATAGGATTTGGTTACATCACTTTGGCGAAGGAATCGTGGCCACGCCCGAGGACTTCGGCAGTTTGGGTATGCCCCCTACCCATCCGCAACTGCTCGACTGGCTGGCGCGCGAGTTCGTGGAGAGCGGCTGGAGCATCAAGCATCTTCAGCGGTTGATCATGACGTCCAGCGTCTATCGGCAGCGCTCTCCAACTGGCGAGCAAGTCCAAGCCACCAAAGCCGATCCTGACAATCGGCTTTTGTGGCGGCAGCGATTGCGGCGAGTCGAAGCGGAGCCGCTGCGAGATGCCATGTTAAGCGCTGCTGGCTGGCTCGACCGACGATTCTACGGCAGCCCGACGCCGTTGGCTCGCC
>JANNPR010000276.1:0-4916 GCA_031400345.1 Planctomycetota bacterium
GACGCAATGACTCTTCGTCGTTCTTATTAGCCACCAACGTCGCATCAGGCGTCTGAATTACGATGACGTCGTTGAGCCCAACTGTGACGACGAGATGGTCGCCTTGGCCGCGCACAATGGAATTGGTTGTGCGGATACCAAGATGCTTGCCGAAGATGGTATTGCCGTCTTCGTCGGTACCGCGCAGGCGAGACAACGAATGCCAGTTGCCTACATCGTCCCATTCAAACGGAGCCTCGACTACCAGGATACTCGGATAGTGTTCCATGACGGCATAGTCGATGGACTTTCCCTCAATCGCCGAAAATTCTCGTTCAAGGGCGACTGAAAACTCGGCTTGGCCTGCCGCTGCGGCAATGGTTGTCAACTGCTCATACATTCGCGGTTCATATTGCTGTAGGGCTGCGAGAATCGTACGAGCGGTCCACAGGAAGATTCCCGAGTTCCAATAAAAATCACCTGACGATAGGTATTGCTTGGCGACTTCTACCGAGGGCTTTTCACGGAACTTCCGAGTGCGAAAGGTGGCCGGTAAGTCTGCTGGTGCCGTGGTGAGTTTTTCAACGCTTGCCTGTTCTGGAACAACGCGGTTACCACGTTCGATGTAACCGAATGAATCGGCAGGATAGGTTGGTCGAATGCCGAACGTTACGATCGTTTCAGGGCATTGCCTTATCAATTTGGCAGCGTAATTGACAGCTGCTTGAAATTGCTCGTCGGTACGAATGACATGATCGGCGGGCAGCACCAGCAGCACCCCGTCCGGATCGCTGCGGGCTACGAGCAATGCCGCAAGCCCAATGCATGGCGCCGTGTCTCGCTTACAGGGCTCTCCGATGATCGCTTCCGCTCGCAACTCCGGTAGCTGTTGCTGGACCGCAACCGTCAGTTGCTGATTGGTGACCACCAAAATCCGCGTGGAAGGCACCAATCCCCGCAGCCGATCGACCGTGGCCTGAATCATCGTACGGCCGCCGGCAAGTTCCAGTAATTGCTTCGGCAATGCGGCGCGGCTTGCTGGCCAAAACCGGGTCCCTGAGCCGCCTGCCATAACGACCGCATGCAACATACCGTCGGACTCCGTTGACTGGCTCTGGAAGCGTAAATTCGTCAGCCCACTCGGCAGATGAAACACTTGAGGTATTCAGATTCAGGACAGCATATGCTAATCGGGTGATCGACCGATGCACCGCGCTGCTCTAAGACCTGGATATTCCGTTTGGACTTTTGTGAGACGACTGACAACATGTTGGCGAAATCATTTCGCGAAACGCTACCTGAGCAGCTACAAGTAACCAAAATACCGCCTGGTTCGAGCAACTCCACCGCCAATCGATTGATTTGATGATAGGCTCGCAACGCTTCGTCGAGGTTGTGACGACTGCGGGTGAATTTCGGCGGATCGAGAATAACACCTCCAAACCGTTCCCCCTGTGAGGTCAGTTCAAAAAGTGCATCGAAGCAGTCCTCTTTCCGGAACTGCACGTTCGGAATTCCGTTCAACTCGGCATTGGCACGAGCGGTCTTAATTGCAAGTTCGCTCGAATCAATGCCGATCACCTCTCGCGCTCGGCCCAATTTGGCGGCTGCCAGACTGAAACCGCCTGTGTAACAAAACATGTCGAGTGTCCGTCGGCCTTGCAAAAAGCGGGCGGCAGCCACTCGATTTTCGGACTGATCCAGATAGCCACCGGTCTTTTGTCCGGTCGCCACATCGACGCCAAAGCGTATTCCATTTTCCTCGATGAACACCGGTCCCAACGGGAGGGCACCGTGGGCAACCTCCTGACTGGGGTCAATCCCTTCTTCCTTGGCAATACCTTTTTCCTTACGTAACACAATCCCTTTCGGATGGAGCAGCTCAATCAACGTATTGACGACCAGCTGTCTCCGCACCGTCATTGCCAAGGAATTTAGCTGTACGACAAGGTAATCCCCATAGCGGTCAACAACTAAACCGCTTAGTTCGTCGGCTTCGCTAAACACTAAACGAGCCCCGCGGGAAGGCGCGACAAGGTTTAATTCGCGACGCAACTGCACTGCCTGTGACAGTCGCGACTGCCAAAACGAGGCGTCTAAAGGCTGTGCCGGATTCCAGGAATACAGCCTCACACGCAGCCGACTGCGACTATTGATAACGCCGCGCGCAATAAACCTATTCTTGTCGGACATCAAGTCCACCACGTCGCCATCGGCCGGTGAACCGATGACCTGATCGACTGCGGTGTCGAACACCCAGGGGTGTCGCGCGAAAAATGGTTGGGATTTTCGAGCTCGAAGGATGACTTGGGCAGCCGCAAATCCAGACGACCCATCGGTGACAATGGGGTACGTGCTGGGTGGCGCAGGAGAAACAGACATAGGTTGCGATCTCGGATTTGGTTTCCGCGAGCATATGTCGTCTATGGAGAAATCGCAACCGGCAATCTTGCCGCTACTCATTAATCCATGTGGATCGAAAAGTCGACGTCGCTGGTACCACCGGAGCTTATTTCTCGATAGTCTTCAAGAACTGAGTATTAAACAACTCAGGATCGAGCGGATCCGGCTCGGTCGTTTCATTGGCCTTCGGGAAGTTCACCACCTGGGGGGCCCCGCGAGGTACGCCACGGGCAGGTTTTGCGGACCTTCCGTTTTCGGAGGTGCGACCGGCCGTCTCAATCGAGGCGGTATGGGACGCCGGTTTTACATTCGTATCAAGATGCACATCCTGTTTCCCGGGTGAATACGCCATGGGAACACTTTTCGAATTCGAACTAATGGATACGCTAGCGATCCAAGCGACAAGTTGATCGTAATACCGGTCACCCGGTGATATTAAGGTACTGGTGGTTCCGTGAGGCTGTTGCGCGATGGTGAGCAATTCGCTGTCCTTCGGATTGTTGGCGTTTACCCGCTGCAGTACGGCCCAAAGATTACGCCGCGTGGATCGTGATGTCATGGTTTCACCAGTCCGCGGCCGAATTAAGCGAAAGTCATTACTCGACGAAAAGCCGTGGCAGGAATTCCCGGCGCAACGACTCAACATAAACGGCTGAATCGTATTAACGAAGCGTTCCACGGCGAAACCGGGAAGGGCACGAACCGTATCGTCAATTTCCTGCAGAGTTGGCCCCTTGGGAAGAGCGGATCGGCTCGGTTCGCGCACCTCACCTTTCGATTCCTCCAAAAATAACCGCTGCTCCGATGTCGCCACCTGCGGGTTGTTAGGTTCAAGTACAAAAGCCGCAAGTATCTGGTCTGCCGCCTGTGCTGGTAATTGTTGTCTCATACACCATTCTGCCAGCCCGAGATGCGAGGCAGCATCGTGTCGAATTAGAGACTGGCGCTTTCGTATGTACGCCTCGTGAATGGATCGACACGTCATTTCGACGTCTGCCACAGGTACCACGATTTTGCCGCCGCTGGGACTGATGACGAGATAAGTATCGCCAGCGGGAGTCACGGCGCCACGTAAGACGTGTCCGTTTCGCAACAGCAAAACGGGTGGCATCGTCCCAGTGGGACTTTCATCCGCGAAAGCAGTACCAGAAATGGCTGCGGCGGCGACGAAGGTCCAGACCGTTGCGCGAATGCGAGTTGACATATGGTCGCGGAGGGTAAAAAAAGCTGGCGGTTGGGTCAAGGCAGACTGGGAAGGTTTGACGCGATTCAAGGTCGGATAGTCGGTGGAAAAACCCTGCCCTCGAAAAGCGTGCCACTGGCAGCCGACGGCATTCGTTTAGACGTGCAATAACGCTACTTTCGGCGGCGAGCCGGTGTTGAAGCTGGCCGCGACGAAAGTGCACCTGAGACTCGAAGTGCGCCACCTCGAAACATTTTCTCGTTTTCCTGGCCCTGTTTGGGTTCACGCACTGGCTTGCCGCCGAATGAACTCACTTTGGCTATCGCAACCAACTCCGGCGGCTGCCAGAGTGGCACACTTTGCAGTTGGATATTCTTCCTTCGCTTTGCGCTTCATGCGTCAGTAAGACCGCGCTAATCTGGACTGAAACCATGCGCTGCTTCCGTAGGCACTTTTTGCCGGATAGAATCCCAATTCTTCTTGAAGCACAGTTGCCCTGGTTTTGCACTCTCTCCCTACACCGAGATACCCCTTATGAACTCCGCAATTCGGTACAAGTTATTTGCGATGATGTTTCTGGAGTTTTTCATTTGGGGCGCATGGTTGCCATTGATCTTTGGATATCTGCCCGAATTGGGTTTTACCGAGATGCAGCAAGCGCTGATTCTGAATGCGTTCCCGGTCGCTGCGATGTTGGCCATGTTTTTCAGCAATCAGTTTGCGGATCGTAACTTTGCCGCTGAGAAATTCCTGGCTGTCAGCCATCTGATTGGCGGCGTATCCATCTTGGCTTTGGCATGGGTGACCGATTTCTGGACGTTCTTAATTTTAATGTCCGTGCACTGCTTCTTTTACGTGCCCACCATCTCCATTTCGAACGCCATTGCCTTCAACGCGATGAAGGACGCCCAACAGGAGTTTGGAATTGTGCGAATGGGGGGGACAATCGGTTGGATTGCAGCAGCCTGGCCATTCTATTTTCTGCTTCAAGAAAAAGAGGGCGCTGCTGCGATTCAGGCTACGGCGTCAACGTTTATCGTAGCCGGTTTGGCATCCCTCGCATTGGCCGCATTTAGTCTGGCTCTGCCACACACACCACCACAAAGTGCTACAGCAAAAACAGAGGGAGCAGCCTGGCTAAGAGCAATGCGGCTGCTTTCGCTGCCATTTGTTTTTGTGCTGTGGATCGCAACCTTTCTCGATTCCTTTGTGCACTCGTGTTATTTCAGCTGGACGGAACGATTCTTAGGGCATATTGGTATCGAGCCGCAACACCGCATGATCGTGATGAGCATTGGACAAGTCGCCGAGATCTCCACTATGGCCATTCTCGGGATTTTCCTGAAAAGGC
>JANNPR010000332.1:0-9831 GCA_031400345.1 Planctomycetota bacterium
CCACTTTCTACGATGTTGGTACACACCAGCACATCATATTTTTTATCCATAAAATCAAGGATCGTATCTTCTAACTGGTCGCCATCCATTTGATAAAAATGGACAAAGCAAACAGTGGCTTTCTTTGGAATACAGGCCAGCAGCGGCTTTCTGTTTTGGCACTATTGTAGATTTGTCTGCAGAAAGTAATATTATGACTGAAATTTTTTCACAGCGGATCTTCATTGTAGATAACGACTTGTTCAGCCTTACCATTAACAGGCAGATATTAAAGAACCTTGGATGTACAGATGTATCCAAATTTGATAATGAGATTGATTTTTTTGCCGCTGTCGATGACTTGAATACGGATGAATCGGGAGCTGGGATGACCAGTACCCTCGAATTCAACTCTGCCACCTACTACCGTTTTGCTGCGCTAAATCTCGATGAATTGGCAAAAGATGATCATCTTGGAGATATTGTACTGAAGGACGGCACGATAGTGCGTTCTGTAGAAACAAGAAAACAGGTCGTAAAGACATTCTTGAAAGCAACCATTCGGTCAATACCCAGCGCAATACCGCCATGCGGGGGAGCCCCAAACTGCAAGGCGTCCAGTAAGAAACCGAATCTCTGCCTGGCCGACTCGACGTCGATACCGAGCAGATTAAAAACACTCTGCTGCGTTCCAGCATCATGGATTCGGATGGTACCGCCGCCCGCTTCCGATCCATTGATGATCAAATCGTACGCTTTCGCTCGGCATTTTCCCGCATCCGATTCCAGCATCGCCAGGTCCTGATCGCGAGGTGCCGTAAACGGGTGGTGCATAGCAGCCCATCGCTTCTCTTCTTTGTCGAAATCGAACATCGGGAACTCGATGACCCAGGAAAAGTGCATTTTCTTGGGATCGTACAGTTTTAGCTCCGCACCGAGACGCTTGCGCAAACCGTACAACGCCTTGCAGGTAACCTCCCAACTATCCGCAACAAAAAGGAGCAGGTCTCCTGGCGAGGCGTGCATCCGCTCCGCGAATCGTGCCAACAGGGTTTCGTTGAAGTTTTTGGAGATGGGTGACCACAACTTTCCGTCCGGTTCGACTCGAAACCAGGCCAGCCCTTTGGCACCGAAGTCGTGCTTCACGTACTCAGTTAGCTCATCAATCATGCTTCGCGAGAATTTCGCGGCAGCCGCCTTGGCGTTAATGGCTCGAACCTTGCCGCCGCTCTTAGCTACTTCATGAAATACGCGAAATTCGGCTTCCGCCGCCAGGTCGGTGCAATCCACCAGTTCCATGCCAAAACGCAAATCCGGCGCGTCATGGCCAAACCGGCGCATGGCGTCATCGTAGGTCATGCGGGGTAATGGAAGTTGTAAATCGATATCCAGAATCTGCTTGGCTAACTTCTTCATCAAGCCATCGATCATGCCGATGATGTCTTCGGCGTCCACAAAGGACATTTCCATGTCGAGTTGTGTGAACTCGGGTTGGCGATCGGCCCGCAGGTCCTCATCCCGGAAGCAGCGTGCGACTTGCACGTATCGGTCGAAGCCGGCCACCATCAGGATCTGTTTGTAAAGTTGGGGCGATTGGGGTAGAGCGTAGAACTTGCCTGCGTGGACCCGGCTGGGCACCAAGTAATCGCGGGCGCCCTCCGGGGTGCTGCGTCCCAGAATCGGCGTTTCTACGTCAATGAAACCGTGTTCGTCGAAGTAATCTCGCATGGTCTTGATAATGCGGCTGCGCAACACCAGTGTGTTTTGCATTTCGGGGCGACGCATATCCAAATAGCGATACTTGAGCCGCAAGTCTTCCCCCGGCATGTCTTGCTGACTTGGCGTGAAGGGAGCATTGTGGCATTTGTTAAGCAGCTCGAGTGACGCTGTGCGAATTTCTACTTCACCGGTGGTTAACTTGGGATTTGCGGTTCCTTCGGGCCTACCCGCGATTTTGCCAGAAACTCGAATGACATCCTCGGATCGCAGCTTTTTCGCTTGATCAATTAATGCCTGGCCTCCTTCCGGCGCCACCACGACTTGTGTTTTGCCGTAACGGTCGCGGAGGTCGAGAAATACCGCACCTCCGTGGTCGCGGCTGCTGTCAATCCAGCCGCACAGCGTGACTTCTTGACCAATATGCGATGGACGCAACTCGCCGCAAGTGTGTGTTCGTAACAAAGCGAATATCCTGTTTCACTGAAAGATCGTGGACTTCCCAGCAAGGCCGAGGCATTCTAGTTTCTCAGACAGGCTTCTGAAAATGGGAGCAAAACTTGATTCAAGAATGGTGCACCAAATTCCTATGACATGTGCAACAGATGATGGTTCGTCGGGGGACAGCCAGGGAATTGCTCAAGGATCTAGCGCGATTTCGTCGTCTCAACTTAAGATCAAGCGAGTTCGTCAAGGATGCGTCGGTGCGTTGCTCATCGTAGCACTCAGCGCGGCATTTCTTTTCTCGGTTGGGGATTATCGTGAACGCTTCATCCCTGGGCTGCAAGAATTCACCCATTGGCTGCAAGAATCTGGCCCCTGGGCTTTAATTCTGGTGATCGTAACCTATGTAGTGGCTTGCTTATTCTTCGTGCCCGGTTCGCTGATTACCCTGACAGCGTCATTTGTCTTGGGTTTTTGGCGAGGTTTGATTGGTGTATCCCTGGGAAGCCTGCTGGGGGCGACCGCGGCCTTTTGGGTGGGTCGCACACTCGGCCGCCACTGGATCGAACATCGAGTCCGTAATATGCCCCGATTTCAAGCCATCGATCGAGGGGTTGCGGTGAACGGATTCAAAATAGTCTTCCTACTTCGACTGTCCCCTTTGTTTCCATTCAACTTGTTGAATTACGCATTAGGTCTGTCCAAAGTATCGTTACGTGATTATGTGCTTGCTTCGTGGCTAGGAATGTTGCCTGGAACAGTGATGTACGTGTATTTGGGATCTGCAATGAAAAGTGTTACTGAGTTGGCAGGCGGAAGCTCGGCCACCACGCTTGGTCAAAAGATACTTTTCGTGGTGGGCCTATTGGCGACCGCGCTGATTGCTGTTGTAGCTGCAAAAATAGCCAAGAAAGCGCTGGAACAGGAACTCAACCGGCCGTAAAACGGATTTCAACCGACCATCGCGCCGATCTCATTTTCATGGCTGGGGTTAAATCATGGGTGGTCCGCAAATTCTGCCCGATGACCCGTTCGATGAACAACTAATTAGGAATGTGAAACCGCCACAATGGACCAATCCTAGCCCCCAGGGCCGATACAATCTGGTCGTGGTTGGCGGTGGACCAGCGGGGTTGGTTTGTGCGTCGGGTGCGGCGGGCTTAGGAGCACGAGTTGCCCTAATCGAGCGTGATTTGCTGGGAGGCGACTGCCTGAATGTAGGTTGTGTCCCCTCCAAGGCACTCGTACGATCGGCACGGGCGATTGTGGACGCGCGAAATGCGCCTGAACTGGGCGTGAGAGTCTTGGGAAATGCCGCCGTTGACTTTGCGGAAGTGATGGCTCGCATGCGAAGATTACGGGCCAGTTTGAGTCCGCATGATGCTGCTGAACGGTTTCGAAGTCTGGGAATCGACGTGTTTTTGGGACAGGGAATTTTTATCGGACCGGACCGAGTATCCGTATCTGGGCAAGAGCTCACTTTCGCTAAAGCCGTAATCGCTACGGGCGCTCATGCGGCCATGCCGCCCATTGCTGGTCTGGCAAGCGTCCGCTGCCTGACGAACGAGAATGTATTCACACTTACATCTCTGCCAAATCGTCTGACCGTGATTGGTGGAGGACCAATCGGATGCGAGTTGGCGCAAAGCTTTGCCCGTTTTGGGTCGAAAGTTTGTTTGCTGACCCGAACGAACGGAGTCCTTCCTCGCGAAGACCCGAACGCTGCGAAGCTGGTGGCCGACAGTTTCCGACGCGACGGGATCAGGATCGTAGGCAATGCCGAAATCCTGCGCATCGATCAAACGGCAACAGGAAAAAATGTTGTGATCGAAGTCGGGTCCGACGGTCCACAGCAGATCGAATGCGACGAAATCCTGCTGGGTGTTGGCCGAGTACCCAATGTAGACGGGCTGGGACTCGAAGCCGCCGGTGTCGAATTCGATCCCAGACACGGAATTCGGGTAAATCGTCGTTTGCAAACTACGAACCCTCGCGTTTTCGCTGCAGGTGATGTTTGTTCCGAATACAAGTTCACCCATGCGGCGGACGCGATGGCCCGGATCGTTCTGCGCAACGCGCTTTTCCAAGGACGCGAGAAAGCAGACTCACTGGTCATTCCTTGGTGCACGTTTACGGATCCGGAAGTGGCACGCGTGGGGTTGGACGAGAAACAGGCCAGCGATCGGGGAATGGACATCGACGTACACGTTTGGTCGTTGGAAGAAGTAGACCGAGCGATCCTGGATGATCAGACAGTTGGATATTTCAAGGTGCTGACGAAGAAAGGCACGGATCGCATTCTAGGTGCCACGATAGTGGCCAGCCATGCGGGCGAAATGATCTCGCCAATCACCTTGGCAATGACTAACCGCTTGGGTTTAAGAGCCATCGCCAACACGATTTTTTCGTATCCGACGCAATCGGAGGGGCTAAAGAAAGTTGCTGATAGTTACAACCGTTCCCGGCTGACCCCTTTCGTGAAATGGTTCTTTCAGAAATGGTTAAGTTGGAGTCGTTAAGTCAACTATCGGGTAAGCCATATAAACCAGCCTAGGTACCTCGCAAGGCGTCCTGGATTGGCAGAGTCTAGAGGGGTCTACCCTTTCCGTGTATTCCAGTTTGGCTAGACTAGGCGGCTGAAATGGTGGAACGGAGTTGGCCAGCCGAACCAATAGAATGCATTTGTCGCTCGTGGTGGCGGCCATTAGAATGTGCCTTTTCGAGGAACCTATCCTGAATTCTTCTCCGCTGGATCGGTCGAAATCAACAATAGATCGGGTCCGCTTGAGGATAATCTGGGCATGTAACCGCACGTTTGCGTGGGAATAAGCACGTTTGTTACGGAATAAGCGTTTGTTACGGAAGAAGTAAGAAAGGAGATTTTTCGGTGCTGATAAACATTTCCGCACGTCATGGTCATCTCAGTCCGACAACTCAATCGCGGATCACCGAAAAAGTCGAGAAGATCAATAGATATTTCGATCGGATTACGTCTATCCAAGTTACCGTCGATCTAGAACATAAAGACACAACTGCGATAGAGTTACAAATCAAGGCCGAGCACGTCGACGACTTCGTGGCCACTCACACGGCGCCCGAACTGATGGCGGCATTGGATCAGGCCATTCATAAGATCGAGCAGCAGATTCGCAAGCACAAGGAACGGATCCAAGAGAGCCACCGCTCGGGTGGGCATAAACATCGGGAAGTTCCCTTGGAGCCTGAGACTTCCGACGAATGATTTGACCGTGCGTAATCGAGTGCCCGACCCTGCGGCCTCGACGAGCGGTTTGCGAAAGTACCGAGGAGGGGAGATGGTATGAAATTTTCCGATTTTGTCAGCGTCGAGGCCATTAAGGCCGAGCTTGACGCTGACGACAAAGAGGGGGTGATCCGCGAGCTTGTCGGGTCGCTCGTCTCCGCTGGAGCGGTTAAGGCACCGGAGTTGGAGAGCATTGTTAAAGCAATAATGAAACGCGAGGAATTAGGTAGTACGGGAATTGGACGTGGTGTCGCAGTTCCACATACCAAGCACCCCAGTGTGGAGAAGCTTGTTGGGACAGTTGGTATCAGCCCTTCAGGAGTGGATTTCAATAGTTTGGACGGCGAGAAGGCGCAGTTGCTTTTCCTGTTGGTATCTCCGCCAGATCGGCCAGGCGACCACCTACGGGCGTTGGAGAACATTTCTCGGCAACTGCGAGACGACAATTTTTGCCGATTTTTGAAGCAGGCCAAGACGCCGCGCGACATCCAATTGTTATTGGATGAAGCGGACGGCAACCAGTTCGGCACGTGAGCAAAAAGCCCAATGGCATGGCGGATGAATTTGTTAGTCGAGTCGTCATTGTTAAAAACCGGGAAGGCCTGCACGCGCGGCCGGCATATATGCTGGCCAAACTTGCTAATGAATTTCAATCCCGAATCGAGATCGTCAAAGGTGGCGAGCCCATCGACGGAAAAAGCATTTTGTCGATTCTGACCCTCGCCGCCGAACAAGGTACTGAGTTGTGGATTCGAGCTTTAGGACCGGATGCCGAATTTGCCGCAGACGCAATTGTCAAGCTTTTTGACAGCGAATTCGCGAACACCTCCGAGCCGATACCGAACCCGAATGCAAACGAACAAACATAACATGTCGACGCTTGGGCCCAAACTTCGGCCGAACGTCACACAGGAAATCAACCATGAATTGCGATCCCCGTCGCAGCAAAGTCAGCAGGTTGACCGCTTGGCCTGATGTCTGGCCGAGGGCGGTCCCCAGCGATGCTGGTCGCAATACCATTCCATGCGCATACTCCAAGGAATTGCCGTCTCCCCCGGCGTAGCCGTCGGCGAGGCGTTGGTAATCGATCGCGAAGGATTCCGCATTTCGCGTCAACACGTCTCTAAAGACGCGGTCGACGTCGAGTTGCAGCGTCTGGATGAAGCTATCGAGACTGCCGCCGCGGACATCGAACGAAACCGCGACACGATCACCAATCAAATCGGGGCTCAATACGGCCAGGTATTTTCCGCCCACGTGCAGATGCTGCGAGATCGGCGTCTGCGCGATGAGTTGGAAAAGCTGATTCGCGAAAAGCAATTCTCTCCAGAATACGCCGTGAGCCGCACGCTTCGCAGTTACGCCAAGGTATTAGAAAATTTAGACAACAAATATCTATCTGAACGTGCTGCGGACATCTTTGACATCGAACGAAATTTATTGGGCTGCTTGTTGGGCAAACGCCACGAGGAGTTAGCCAACCTCACGTCTCCGGTAATCGTGCTGGCTCACGACTTAACACCCAGTGACGCGGCGTGCATGGATCGTCGCTATGTCTTGGGATTTGCCACGGAGACGGGCGGTGCCGGAAGTCATACGGCGATCGTGGCGAAGGCGCTGGAAATACCCGCTATCGTCGGAACCGGCCGCTTTATGGCGGAAGTTGGCGGCGGCGATGTGGTGATCGTCGACGGCGACCAAGGCTGTGTCATTATCCAGCCGGATGAGGATACCATTGCTCGGTATCGACGCGGCGTCGAAGCTCATCGATTCCACGTGCGGGAGATGGAGCAATTCCGCGACCTTCCAGCTGAAACCTTGGATGGTACACCAATCAGTTTGATGGCCAACATCGAATTCCCAAACGAAGTGGTGGCCTGCAAACAACGGGGAGCGGCAGGGATCGGTTTGTATCGAACTGAGTTTCTCTATCTTACATCCGGTATCGAACCGACCGAACAACAGCATTTCGAAGCGTATGCCGAAGTCGTTCGCGCCATGTCGCCCAATCCTACCGTGATCCGCACGTTGGATTTGGGAGCGGACAAAATGGGGCTTACACCATTAGCAACTCACGAGCGTAATCCGTTTCTGGGGTTGCGCAGTATTCGCATCTCATTGCGAAATGTACCGCAGTTTCGCTTGCAGCTACGCGCCATTCTTCGTGCCAGCTTTCTGGGCAATGTGTGGCTCATGTTTCCACTAATATCGACCTTAGATGACCTTCGACAGGCCAAGTTGGTCTTGGCGGATGCGATGGAGGATTTAGACGAAGCCGGTGAGTCATTCGATCGCAAGGTCCGCGTCGGCATGATGGTAGAAGTCCCATCGGCCGTGGTGTTAATTGATCGTTTCCTGCGGGAAGTGGACTTTGTAAGCATCGGCACGAACGACTTGATTCAATATACGTTGGCGGTGGACCGCAGCAACGAAGACGTTGCGGACCGATACCAAGCAAGCGATCCGGCAGTCCTTCGATTGTTGGAGATCACAATAAAAGCCGCTCAATCGGCTCGCATCTCGGCAAGCATTTGCGGACAGATGAGTGGCACGGCTTGGTACACGATGCTGTTGTTAGGGATGGGATTCCGCACGTTCAGCGTGCCTCCCAGTGCCTTGCCCGAAATCAAAAGAATTTGCCGTAGTGTTTCGATTCCGCAGTGTGAATCGATTGCTCGGCGTGTCAAGGAAATGGAATCGGCTAGGGAAATCGATGCGTTCCTGCGCGAAGAAACTCGCCGGGTGGTACCCGATTTCTCATTCGTATGACGCGCCTTGGGCTACGGCCCAATCACGGAGAGGATTGCCTGATGAAGAAAGAAATGTTGATCAATGTGTCTCAACCCGAGGAGTGCCGCATAGCGATGCTGGAAGATGGGCTGCTGGAGGAACTCTACATCGAGCGTGCCAGCCAAGACAATTATGTCGGTAACATCTACAAGGGGCGGATTGTAAACCTGGAACCAAGTATCCAAGCCGCTTTCGTAGATTTTGGGGTCGGTCGCAACGGATTTTTGCACATTAGCGATGTGGAACCTCAGTATTTCAAACAGGGCGGTTACGCGGTTGACGGTACCGATTCGTCCAAGAATGGTGGCGATGATGCCGATGACGCCGATGATATTGATGAAGAAACAGCACGCCGCCCCCGTCGCACCCCACGAGGAGGACGGCCGCGGATCAAGCCCCCAATTCAAGACATCTTTCGCCGAGGCGACGAATTGTTGGTGCAGGTCATTAAGGAAGGAATCGGGCACAAAGGGCCGACTCTCTCCACGTATATCAGCATTCCCGGTCGCTATCTCGTGCTGATGCCTGCCCTGGGGCGAGTCGGAGTCTCGCGTAAGATCGAAGACGATGATGAGCGACGTACTCTGCGTTCCACGTTATTAGAGCTCAACCCGCCCAAAGGGTTGGGCTTCATCGTCCGCACGGCAGGAATGGACCGTACGAAGAAAGAACTTTCCCGCGATATGGCGTATTTGGTACGACTATGGAAGGTAGTCGTTCGTCGACTCCGAAAAAACTCGGGTCCCGGCGATATCTATGAAGAAAGCGACATGATCATCCGCACGATCCGCGATATCTTTTCGTCGGATGTGGACGCCATCTACGTTGATCAAATCGATGCTTTCGATCGTGCTAAAGAGTTTCTGCAACTCGTGATGCCAAGGTACGTGGACCGGTTGCACTTTTACGAAGGCAAAGAGCCGCTGTTCCATAAATACAAATTGGAAAAGGAAATTGCCCAGATATATCGGCGCGAAGTCGCTTTGCGGGGAGGTGGTTCCATCGTCATCGATCAGACCGAAGCCCTGGTAGCGATCGACGTCAACAGCGGCAGTTTCCGTGTGCAAGACTCGGCAGATGAAACCGCCTACCAACTCAATCTGGTGGCCGCGCGAGAAATTGCCCGACAACTGAGATTACGCGATTTAGGTGGCGTAATTGTCAATGACTTCATCGACATGCGGCGCGAACGTCACCGACGTGGCGTGGAGCGGGCATTGCGAGACGCTATGAAACGAGATCGAGCTCGTACCAAAATATTGCGCACCAGCCCCTTCGGCCTGGTCGAGATGACACGTCAACGAATTCGGCCCAGCGTGAAACGCAGCGTCTATACGGATTGCCCATGCTGTAGCGGCCGCGCTGTTGTCAAGACCGGAGAAAGTATGTCCATCGAGGTCATCCGCATGCTGATGCTGGCCGGCCAACAACCCAATATCGCTCGCGTCACGGTGCGCGTGAACGACGAAGTCGCCTCTTATTTGAATAATCGGAAACGTCGAGAAATCACCAATCTCGAAGAAGAAGACATTTCGAGGACGTCCGAAAACTCCTCGAAGTCCTCCACGCCCTGGTCGAGCAAGGCAACACCGTCGTCGTGATCGAACACAACCTCGACGTCATCAAGACGGCGGACTGGG
>JANNPR010000348.1:0-4175 GCA_031400345.1 Planctomycetota bacterium
GCTGGAGATGGGCACGCTGAGGCAAGTGGACTCCCACTGGATTGGAGTCAAACGACCAACGTCACTTGGCGCGTACCGATTCCCGGTCAGGGATGGTCATCACCGGTAGTGGTTGGAGATCGAGTTTATCTAACTGTCGCCGTTCCCACCGGCGATGCCAAAGATCTGAACTTTTCATTGCGAACGTTGTGTTTAGGCGCGAAACAGGGGCAAATTGTTTGGGACGTGGAAATATTCCAACAGGACGGCGCCACCGCGCCGAAAATTCACAGCAAGAACAGTCATGCCAGCCCGACGCCATTGGTTGACGGCGATTTTGTTTTTGTCCACTTTGGACACCAAGGGACCGCGTGCCTGAAGAAGGATGGAAAGATCGTTTGGAGGAACACGTCGTTCAAGTACTCACCAGTCCATGGCAACGGTGGAACTCCGGCTCTCGTGGACAATGCGCTGATCTTCAGTTGCGATGACGCGGATAAGCCTTTTGTGGTCGCCTTGGAGAGACAAACGGGCGAAGTGTTGTGGAAGTCGCCGCGTGAGACCGATGCCTCCAAGAAGTTTTCGTTTAGCACTCCCACACTTGTCTCTGTGAACGGCCAGACCCAAGTCATTAGCCCAGCAAGTAACGCAGTATGTGCTTACGATCCACAAGATGGACGCGAGATTTGGCGGGTCCGATACGATGGATACTCGGTGATTCCCAAACCTGTATTTGGGCACGGAATGATCTTCGTTTGCACCGGTTACGGAACGCCGAAGTTGTTAGCCATTCGCGTGGACGGCCAAGGCGACGTCACCGACACCCATGTGGCGTGGACGGCGAGCAAGTCGGTGCCACATTCGGCATCGCTACTTTTGGTAGGTGACGAACTGTATATGGTCTCTGATGCCGGCGTCGCAAGCTGTCTGGATGCGCGAACCGGCAAAGAGTTTTGGCACGAACGGCTGGGCGGCAACTATTCGTCATCGCCACTCTTTGCGGATGGCAAAATCTTCTTCCAAAATGAAGACGGAGAAGGCACGGTTATCGAACCGGGACAGAAATTTGTCGAGCTAAAGAAGAACTCGCTTAAAGAAAGAACGCTCGCTTCTTATGCCGCTGTCGACCGAGCTTTGTTCATTCGCTCGGAAAAGTATTTGTACCGGATCGAGGCGACGAAGTGAGGGAAAACGCTGGGTTACGCGGGATTTCCAAAGTATGCCATCTAGCAGCTGCCGGAGTTGGTGTCGTTAGCCAGTTAAGCTCAGCTGGCGGCAAGCCAGTGTGTGAATCGGAATAAGGTCACGTCAACGCGAAAGCTTGTAGCGACGACCTTTGAGTTCTAGCTGAACTCAGAACCTGACCAGCTTCAGCACTGGCTTGCCGCCGAAAGTGCCATACCGTGTAATCAAGCCAACTCCGGCGGCTGCCAGTGGCACCCTTTTCAATTCTTCCCCCACCAGAACACCAAAGACCCGTCTGAAGATTTGGTGCCAGCTTGTCCGGGTGGCACCCTTTTCAATTCCTCCCCCACCAGAACACCCCACCGATCACCCCACAAAACGTAACAGCGCGTATCGCTTCTTGCCGCTACGGAGAATGATCAAACTGCGACCCGCTAGAAGAGACTCGGTGAGCTTTGCGTCGAGACTTGTCTCGCGGCGATTGTTGACATAAGCGCCCCCTTGCTCGATGGTCCGCCGAGCGTCGCTTTTAGATGCCGCGAGCCCTGAGTGCACCAGTGCATCTAAAAGCGGGAGTCCCTCGCCGATCAATAAATTACGATCCACTTGTTTGCTAGGCACATCGGCGAAAACTTCGGCAAGCTGACGATCATTCAGGTCCGCGATTTCTGCGCCGAAGAATACCTGAGTGGCGCGCTGGGCCGCCAACAATCCCTCTGCGCCATGGACAAGTTGAGTTAACTCCTCGGCCAAACGCCGCTGGCTTTCACGACTCTGAGGTTGGTGTTGTCGCACCGAATCCAAGGCTTCGATTTCGTCCCGAGACATTTCCGTAAGCATTCGCAGGCATTTGCCGGCATCCTGATCGTCTACGTTGATCCAGTATTGGTAAAACTTGTAGGGGCTGGTCCGTTCCCCTGACAACCAAACGGCGCCAGTTTCGGTCTTGCCCATCTTGGTTCCATCGGACTTCGTAAGCAGCGGGCAAGTAATCCCATAAAGCTGCACGCTTCGCATGCGACGAGCCAAATCGATGCCAGCCGTGATGTTGCCCCACTGATCGCTGCCACCCACTTGGAGTTCACAGTCGAATTGCTCGTTCAAACTCACGAAGTCGTATGCTTGCAGCAGCATGTAGCTGAATTCTGTATAACTCATGCCGCTATCGGTGCGGTTGAGTCTGCCTTTCACTGAGTCCTTAGCGAGCATGACGTTAATCGGGAAGTTCTTGCCAACGTCTCGCAAGAAGTCCAAGTAGCTAAATCGCCCAATCCAGTCGTAATTGTTCACCAATCGGGCAGGATGGTCGCCATGGTCGAACTCTAAGAATCTGCGCATCTGCCGTTCGATACCCGCCACGTTGGCTCGCAATGCCTCTACGGATAGCAGATTCCGTTCTTCGCTTTTGCCGCTGGGATCGCCAATCATGCCCGTGGCTCCGCCCACGACAGCGATGGGTGAGTGCCCAGCCTTCTGAAAACGCCGCAGTATCAACAGTGGCAGTAGGCTTCCAACGTGCAAACTGTCGGCGGTCGGATCGAAACCGACATACAACGTTCTACTTCCGCTGTTTAGCCACCCAGGCAGAAACTGTTCGTCCGTTGTTTGATGGATCAAACCCCGCCAAGCTAGATCAGTAAAGATATCGTACTTCATGATTATAAATGTGCTCGAGGAAACGGCATGGGAAAACGAATCACGAAAACACGACAATACGAAAAGACGAAAGATACGATAAGGGAACCACACGTTTGATGACGAGGGTTGGAGCTTTGAAATTCAGGAGCAGGCCGATGTGCAAATTGGTTGCTTTAAGATCCGACTCGAACTGGGCAAAATGGATGTCGGCGAAGGCCTCGAATTGATGTCCCATGTTTTCGTGATTCGTATTACTTCGTGTCACCGTTCGACCGTGAACAAGACCGCAGAACGATCCACTGCGGCATCGTCGAACAACTGCCGGATGTGCATCAGCGACGTCCATACCGTATCGAAATCCGGTTCACTTATTGGTTTGCCGTAGTCCTCTGGATTTATGGCGAAGTACTTTTCGTGCAACTCGGTACGTTTCAGAATGTGAAGCGACTCGGCGATAAAGGGTACGATATCGGGTCGTATCAGTACCGCCTCGAAATCGGATGCTTGATGCAATCGGCGGCCGCCGAGAATGCAGTGGTTCAAGGGAAATTCCCCGCCGGCGGGCTCCAACGTACCATCCGTCAAGCAACGATGGATGGGGTTCCAGGCCTGACCGCATTCCAAGATTAGATGGGCTTCACGAAGTTTTCGCGACGTTCGCAATGCGGCCGCATAACTGCGCACGGCTGCGTCTCCTTTTTGAGCGAACAGTTGCTTGGCATCTTCACGTCCTAAGATGATGTGCGCACCTGGCCCAGCCACGACCGGTATCTCCAAATGAAAAAAATTCGATTGCCGTTTTAACGCCACATGTCGTCATCGGCGAAAGGATGTGTCGGTCCGAAGATTTTTGGCTTGGGTAGGGCCTTGAGCGCCAGTGCCGCAAATCTCAAATCTTCACGCGTTGTAATCTTCACGTTGAGAGGCGAGCCCGTGACCAGCGTCACGGCATGTCCGAAGCGTTCCACCAGCGCCGAGTCGTCGGTCGCCGCATCGCCGCTCCGTCTGGCATATGCGTCGATTAACAGCTGCCGGCGAAATACCTGGGGGGTTTGAGCTTCCCAGAGATCTTTGCGAAGGACCGTTTCCAGAATCATGTGGTTCGCGCCTGCACGTTTAACCGTCCCATTTATGGGGATTGCCAAGATCGCCGCGCCGGACTCCTCGGCAGCTGAGAAAACCTTCGAAATCCACTCGTTGGCGAGACACGGCCGGGCGGCGTCATGAACCGCGACAAAATCGATGTCCGCACGGACGCACGCTAAGCCGTTCGCCACCGAGTCCGTGCGATTGAGCCCCCCATCAACCACTTCGACTCCAAGAATCGCGACGTTAGCACCAAACTTCGAATGGAAATCATCTCGATCTTCTGG
>JANNPR010000354.1:0-3105 GCA_031400345.1 Planctomycetota bacterium
TGAATGCCGTCCAGGCGAGTTGATACGGGACGGGTTGGCGCATGATAGCTGCTTCAGCAGCGCCTGTCCCAATTTGGTTTCCCAATTTGGTTAACCACGAAACACACGAAAAACACGAAAGCCGACAAACAGAATGGTATCAAGGTCGGCTTGATGGGGGCCAATCTCTGGAAAGGCTGGGGCAGATTTGGTTGTCATCTCGCAAACTTTTCAGGTTTCGCTATGCGAGCTCGCGTAATAGAATCGTCCGTAGTGTGAACCTGTGTTGCTTCATTTAAGGCAGTGGCTGATATAAGCGTCCGTTGAAAACCGAAAGTGCATATGAATCCCGATACGCACGATCCACACGCACAACGCGAAAACATACTTGAACCCAAAGGCGTCGGACTGAATGTCAGCGAACATTCACAGCCGGTTGTTGGCGGCAAGCGAGGATGCTGCATGTGTTAACGATCCAAGGAACGAAAAGAGTTTTGTGCGATGGCATAAGCCGGCGGGCGTTGCTTCAAATCGGCGGACTGGGCGCCGTGGGTTTGGGCCTGGGTGTTCGTGACGCACTCTCCTTGGCGCCACCGCAAATTGCCTCGTTCGGGAAAGCGAAGTCCTGCATTTTGCTGTTTCTGTACGGTTCGCCGCCGCAGCATGAGACGTTCGATCCCAAACCAAATGCTCCTGTCGAAATACAAGGAGAGATGAAAGCGATCGGCACATCCGTGCCGGGACTGCATATTGGCGAGGGACTGCCGCGCGTCGCACAAGTGATGGACCAGCTCACTGTTGTCCGCTCCCTGACACACGACTATCCGCTACATGGCGTGGCGTACGCGGTGAGTGGCCTACCCATCTACAGTACCGACCTCGAAACGAGGGCACATGATGTTCGGCACTGGCCGTACATCGGTTCTGTCGTGGACTATCTGCTGGAGCGGCGTGGTGCCCGCATCGCTTCGGACATCCCCCGCCAGATGGCACTGCCCTGGATGCTGAATTCCAAGACAGACCTGCTGGTGAATGCGGGGCCCTTCGCAGCATTTCTTGGTTCGGCCTACGATCCTGTGTGGACCGACTTCACAGGTGCAGGCACGCGACAGGTTCCGAAATACACAGACGGCCAACAGCGAGAATTTGTCGATCCGTTTGGAGGCATCACTGCCGACGGATTCTTCTCACTGTCCAAAGACGCCAAGCTACCGGACGATTTGTCCGTAGAGAGGTTGGGTTTACGCCGATCGTTGCTGGCGCAATTTAACCGCGTTCGGAGCGACCTGGATCAGCAGCTGAGTGGCCGGGGTTTCGAGGGGCCGCGTGAACGGGCCTTAGCGCTCCTCACCTCACCAGTTATCCAACGCGCCTTGGATCTGAAGCAGGAGCCGACTCTGCTACGCGAAAAATATGGAATGACACTGTTTGGTCAATCCTGTCTCGCTGCCCGGCGGTTGGTCGAAGCGGGTTCGTCATTCGTCAGCGTCTTTTGGGACGGCTATGGACAGTTCGCCAACTGCGCCTGGGACACGCACAATAATCACTACCCAAGGCTCAAAGAGTATTTGCTACCAGGTTTTGACTTGGCTTATTCTGGCCTAATCAATGACCTTAAAAATCGCGGCCTGTTGGACGAGACGCTGGTGCTATGCATAAGCGAACACGGCCGCACGCCACAAATTGATTCCAAGCCCCGCGGGGCGGGACGTCATCATTGGTCACGAGCTTACTCCGCTGTGTTTGCCGGCGGTGGTATGGCGCGCGGAAGCGTCGTCGGGCAAACCGACCGAATCGCTGGTGACGTGACGGATCTACCGATCTCGCCGAAAGACATTCTGGCAACCGCTCTGCATTTGCTTGGCATCGACCCGCATACGATTGTCCGCGATTCTGTGGGACGGCCTATTCCCGTAGCCGGTAGCGGGGAAGTCCGGCGAGAACTGCTCGGATAGGTTAGACCATCTAAACTTTTTCTCCCTGCGCCGACCCTTTTTAATTTCAAGCACTGGCTTGCCGCCGAGTGAACTTAACTGGCTATCGTAATCAAATCCGGCGGCGGCCAGTGGCACACTTTGGCATTCGACATCCGCAACCCTAAAACTTGCGATGCAAGCTTCAACGCTTCTGTTCGATTGCGTCCTCAATGACTGAATTCCGCTGCAAATGACTTGGCGTTTAATTCCTCGCCGGTAGCGTATTTGGTCAGGTCATTCCAGCTCCGCATGCGTCCCTGTGAAAAGACTTTTGCTTTCATGAACTGGCCAACTTTGGGGTCACG
Source organism: Planctomycetota bacterium (assembly GCA_031400345.1). Classification (GTDB taxonomy): domain Bacteria; phylum Planctomycetota; class Planctomycetia; order Pirellulales; family Pirellulaceae; genus JANNPR01. The sequence goes on from JANNPR010000354.1 coordinate 2,261, forward strand.
CGTATAGATCGCGTTGCCTGCGTCCTTTGCCTGCAGTACATCTCGCGCGATGGCCGCGTGCAGCTGGCATGCAAACAACTGACCGAGTAGATAGTTGTGGTAATAGGCCGGTGCCGAAACGATGTGTATTTTGCTGGCATAATCCGGCGAGTTGCGTTCTTCTGGTCGCCGCAGCGATTGATATTTCTCGACCAGATCCCACCACTGCTTGTTCAAATCCTGTTGCGGGTCACGATAGAGTTCAACCTCAAACCGAAACATCACCTGGCACCATCGCGAAAAGATCAGCAGTCGATCACGCCGCATCTGCGCACCGGCAGCATTGAACTGTGCAGGCTCTTTCACGTCGATACCAAACTCGCGCAACCAATCGGCGCTTTTCGAGAACCGTTCGAACATCATCGCCACGCCTTCTGTGGCCAACGTGTGAGCGTCGCTGCGCAAGGGATATGGCAGTTCCTTGGGAATGTTCTTGCTGCTATATACGGAATGCCCGAGCTCGTGCAACATAGTGGCCATCCAATACTCGGTCGGTCGGATATTAGCCAGCACTCGCACGTCCCCTTCGCGGTCGATATCGGTGCAAAACGCGTGCGGGCTCTTACCCGGTTTCTCATAGAGGTCGCTACGCTCCAAGACGTCGTCGATCGGCAACCCGATGGCGGAGTAAAAGTCCCGACAGATGCGTGGGATGTCCGCGTCAGCGAAGGGCGTATTAAGATTGGCGTCATAGACCGCGGGAGGCTCTTGAAAGAAGGGATCGTGATAATGCCAAGGCTGGAGCTGGTCGGGTTTCAAGCCGTAGCTCTTTGCGAGTCGCTGATCGATTTCTGTTTTAGCCCGCG
>JANNPR010000365.1:0-2305 GCA_031400345.1 Planctomycetota bacterium
CTCAGCTAGAGTCGCGATTCCCATTCCGTCCTCGCCTGGAATGGGTAGTCCCAGCTGAGAATCGAACAGATACAGCTGTCCTTCAAGCAAGACACCCACAGCCCAGGGACGAGCGCGTGGGGCGAAATCCTCATTGATGGCGAGCAAAACCGCATCGATTTCATGTTGCCGTGCCAACAGAATAAAAATGCGACTTCGCTCCCAAAAATCGCCGTGGCCGAGAAGCAGCGTCTCCCACGGTAATCGCTGGTAGCCGGGTCCCGGCTCACCGCGCATTGGAGCTGGGAAAGTTGCCGCCGAAGTGGCGCCCGGCTTTTGTTCGGGGGCCACGGTTTGATCCGCCGGATAGGGCAATAAAGGATCCAATTGAATATTGCGAACGGTCCAGTCAAATAACCGCTCAGCTACGGCGAGCTTCTGGGCAGCCGCTGGACCTGCGCGGCTCTCCAGTGCTTTCAGCCACCCCACCATTTTCGGTGTTGGCCGGGACTGTGCGGCCCATTGGCTCACGCTGTGTAACCAAATCGCCTCTAAGAGGTAATCGACGTCATCTACGTTGAAACGCAGATCGTCCAAGCTAGTAATTAACGGCGTCTTTCTGTAATCCTCCGGCAACCGCGACACAAGCGGATCGGCCTGCCAGTCCTTGGTCTTAACGGACGTTTCGACCCAACTACTTAGGTGATAAAGCACCTGCGTCTTGACCACACCCGGTTCGAATTCGTCCAGCCGATTCAGCAAGTCGATGGCTCGCGATAGCGACTCACCTGAGTCAACGTCCGCTTGCGAAGCGCTATGTTGGCTACTGAATTGCTTGGGAGAATTCGACGCCGGTTCGCAACCCGCACTGAACAAAAGTAAGACAACCAAGGCCGCTAGCTTCAACGTGTGATAGTCACTCGTAGGAAGGGCACTCTTGCCCGTCCAATGTCCCGAGAAAAGACGGGCATGAGTGCCCGTCCTACAGGGGAAGCCGAACCCAGCGTTTTGAAATAGACGGACTAATAAACTTCGTACTGGACGCTGTTGAATCAATGGAACCTCTCCACGGTGTCACGAATCTTGAGTAGCCGATCAAGCAGTCCCGCTAACCTCTCCAGAGGTATCATATTAGGTCCATCGCTGGGTGACTGCTCTGGATTTGGGTGGGTCTCTAGGAATAAACCATCGACACCGATGGCCATTGCCGCGCGAGCCAACGGCTCTACCATAGCACGATTTCCACCGGTCGCCGCACCTAAGCCACCTGGTTCCTGTACGCTGTGGGTGGCGTCAAACACAACTGGCACACCGAGTGCCTGCATGATGGGTAAAGCCCGCATATCGTTTACCAACGTACCGTAACCAAAAAACGTGCCACGTTCGCAGAGAAGGATATTCTGGCATCCGGCAATGAACAGTTTGTGCACAACATGCTTCATATCCCAGGGGGCCATGAATTGCCCTTTTTTCACATGAACAGCGCGGCCTGTTTCAGCAGCGGCGACCAAGAGATCTGTTTGCCTGGCCAGAAACGCCGGGATTTGCAATAAATCGCACACCTCGCCTACCGCACAAGCTTGCTGGGATTCGTGCAAGTCCGTGGTGACGGGTAAACCCGTGTCCCGCTTGACCCGATCCAGAACCCGAAGTCCTTCTTGAATGCCCATACCGCGAAACGCTTCTCCACTTGTCCGGTTCGCCTTGTCGAAAGATGCCTTGAACACTAATTGCACCGGTAGACCGGCGACGAGCTCGCGAAGACGCACAGCGATCTGTAAGCAAAGTAACTCGGATTCGATGACGCACGGGCCAGCGATGAGCAACAGCGGCTGCCCCGTCCCGCAATGATACGGCCCAATAGCGGCTGGATTGTTGGGCATACGAGCCTTACGAAAGTGGTCCTGTTGATGTTGTCTGCATGTTCCGTTGGACCCAAATATAGCGTCCCGACAGGGACTGTTCACCAGCCGGGCATCGCCAAGCATTGCCGACCAAGAAAGTACGGAAGCCCGAGGGAAAAGGTTTCAGCATTTCAGTCGGCAGTCGGCAGTCGGCAGTACGCAGAGTAAACGCCACGGAGTTCGCCTCGGTGGTTTAACGCATCGACGGTCGACGCCCGGCTTGCCCGGGTGGGGTTTGAAGGCCTTTGCACTACTCGAATCCGCCGAGAGTCGGCAACGTAAAGCGGGAACATTATCGAGGGAACGAGTCAAAACATGAAGTGGGAACACGGATCTCCGCTAATCGATGAGTTCATTTTTTACTGCCGACTGCCGACTGCCGACTGCCGACTGCCGACTGAAATGCTGAAACTGTTGGGACG
>JANNPR010000400.1:0-2785 GCA_031400345.1 Planctomycetota bacterium
GTGGTCGGAATCGCGGAACAGGAAACGCGACTGGAATCTCGAATCAATTTGAACGTGCAGGATCGTCCCGTTTACCAGATTCGAGTATCGATTCCTGCAAACCTAGAGCTCAAGCCACCCGTCGTCCCAGGCGCTTTCGAATGGTCATTGACGCCGGCTGATGCCGATCGTAAAACCCTGACCATTTATCACGCCAGCGGCTTGCACGGCGCGGTGTCAATCATTCTGCAAGGCGAAATCAAGCGTTCTATCGATGTCATGGAATTGCCATTGCCTCGGTTGGAAGTGCTCGATGTAGTGAGGCAGGAAGGCGATATCATAGTACTGGCCGATCCTGCTTACGACATACGCGCCGACGGCTTGCAAAACTGCGAGGCGCTGTTGATGACGCAGGTCTACGATTGGCTTGCCGCTCTGCAACGGCCCACAGCTCGGCTCGCCCTGCGGTATCGAGCGGCCAATTATAGCGGCACTTTACGGCTCACCGTTCGTCAGGCAAAGGTCTCGGTTCGAACAGTCACCAATGTGCGGGTCACCAATCGTCTCATCGAAGACACGCTGCTGCTGGATTTTCAAATCCGAGATGCGGGCATCCGCGAAGTAACATTCGAGGCACCCGCCTGGATTCGTGACGCTCGCATTCAAGTTCCACTTTTGCGTCAGAAGACTTTTACTTCACTGGGCGACGGTAGCCGAGTCCGTGTGCGATTGCAGCTGCAAGACGATGTGACTACTCAGTTGCGAGTGTTAGTCGAACATGAGCGTTTGCTCACTGGCGAACTACATGAAGCCGCACTACCTACCGTGCAAGTCGAAGGTGTCGAGCTGCGAATAGAAAATCGCTACGTCACGTTGGAGAGTAGCGGACGCGATGAGGTGTCAGTCGAAGCACAGGATGGTTTAGAGCCGCTGAGCCGCCAACAATCCGAATGGCAATCGCTGGCAGCTCTGTTCGGTGGGAACATCACGAGGGCGTACTTGGTGCGAGAAACCGCCGCAACGCATCGCTTGGCGTTCCGAACCAAACCCCGAGTCGTCGTGGAAACCGTCGGCGCGAGAATTGGACTATCCGAAAACGTAATGGTCGTCGACGGTTCCGGAACTTACCGCGCCACCCAAGAATTTAAGATCAATAATACGACTGAGCAGTTTTTGGAAATCGAATTGCCGGGCGGGGCCGAGCTATGGACCGCCCGCGTGGCAAACGAACCCGTCAAGCCAACCACTGTCCCGGGTGGTGCCAACGCCAGACGCGTCCGCATTCCACTTGTAAAGACAGCTGCAGGCGATCCCGATTATTCCGTTGTTTTGAAGTACGGTGGCTATTTGGGCGAAATCCGGCAGTTCTCGCCCGTAGCTTTCCCCCTAATTCGGACAGTCAAAATTAACGTTGAGTGGAGCCAGGTTACGCTCCGACTACCAGACACGCATCGCTGGTTCAATTTTAGTGGGACCATGCACCGTACTGAGGACAAGGCGGAACTCACCGGCGGTTACATGCTTTATTTCGGAAAACAAATCGATGTTATTACTCAGTCGCTTTCAACTGCGAGTACTTTCGAAAAAGCGCGCTTAGGGAATAATCTAAAGCAATTGGAATTAGCGCTAGACAATTATCGTGGTGACTCGTTTGCCTTGGGCAATTCAGCAGTCCAACGACAGCTGTCCTCAAATATTGAACGACTAAATGAAGCCGGGCAGAAACTGAGTCAGAATGATCCAGCCAATCTGGGCGTGATAACCAACGACAATCGCGATCAGCTGAACTCGTTTTATTTTTCACAAAACAATGGCCGAGCGCGTAATGTGGTTTCCGAACTGCAATACAACTTCACAGCACCCGCGGCTCAACCGTTGGCTGCTGACAAACCGGGCAAAGACATCAATCCGTTATGGTTCGAGCAGAATAAGTTGGCGACCGATCCCGCCCTGCGCCCGGCAATGGACCAGACGGTGGACAAAGAATTGTCAACAGGGAAGTTTGCGGGAAAGAAAGGGTTAGAACTCCAGAAGCAGCAGGCAGTGCCGGAACTGCGTGAGCTTAAGGAGTTGGAAGACAATAAAGCGGGCCAACAACGTGGTAGTCAAGATCGTCGTAAGAGAGGACTCGAAACTCAACAACAAGCACAACGCTATGCCGAACGGCTCCAACACAATGCCCAGGAAATGTTGGAAGTTGAAAATAGAGCGCTCGGACGCGAGGAAGGTCGCCTGGCTCAGCAGGATGAGCAGTTAGGCGGGGAAAGCGAGTCCGATCCCAGTGGCCCTCTGGGCGGGATGCCAGGCATGGCGGGTGGTGGTATGCCCGGCATGGCGGGTGGTATGCCCGGGATGGGAATGCCCGCCATGACCGGCCGCCGTTCACGTGCCGATCGGAGCGGAGGCGGCATACCATTCATGAGGGGCATGCTTCCAGGTAGCGGAATGGGCGGAGGCAGCGCGAGCACACCCGCTCAGCCACAACCATCAGGACCCGGCGCCAATGCAGGCACGATCCTGTTAGGCGGGATAGCTAATACGCAAAAAGCGGATCCATCGGCGCTTGCTAGCCTCGACGTCACTTTGCCGAATCGGGGCGTTGAGTACTTCTTCACGGCGCCTCGCGGGGACGGCGAAATCACCGCCATGGCTGTCCCGGAGAATACGGTCTCGAAGGCTAAGCAACTGAGCTTGGTTTTGGCGGGCCTCCTTGGCATTTCGCTAGTGTTTTACGCGGCCAAGGTTATTTACGTCCGGATTAGGCCAAGCTTTCAAATCGCCATCGTGATGTTGCTAGGAGTAATTA
>JANNPR010000408.1:0-3059 GCA_031400345.1 Planctomycetota bacterium
CGGGACGAGATCTACGGCGACCGGCTGAGGACCCTCAAACTCCTGTCCGCTACGCCTGCACCACGAATCATCGTGACCTGTATCCAAGCGCTACTGCAACCGGTCCCGTCACGTAAGCTTCTCAGCGAACGTACCCGGCAACTCGCGGTTGGCGACCGCATTGACCTGACTGCACTGTGCAAGTGGCTTGTGACTCATCGTTTTCATGCGACCAGTGCAGTCGAGCTGCCAGGTGAATTCTCCGTGCGTGGAGGCATTCTGGATGTCTTCGCTCCGGATTGGCGAGATCCCGTTCGAGTAGAACTCTTCGACGACGAAATCGTTTCGTTGCGGCGTTTTGATGTGAGCTCCCAGCGCAGTTTAGAGTCGCTTTCGTCGGTGGAGGTGACGTTTCTAGATCCACTTAGCGATGCCACTGCGCACTTCAGTGAGTACTTGCCGCAGAATGCTTGGTATTTGCTGGTCGAACCCGAAAAGGTGCGTGAAGAAGGGAGGAATTACCTCGGGCGCATTGAACAGGTTGAACATTTTCATAGTGTCGAGGGAGTCCTGCAGCAATGCGCGCGGTTCGGAACTGCAACCGCTGCCAGCATAGCGCAAGGCGAGCTCGGCGCGACGTGCAGACTTCCCTTTGAAACCGTCGAACGACTTAGCGGCGAAATCAGTCGCGTACGCGACGAACTCGATCATTTGGGTGCGGGTCAGGAAGTGCTGATCGTGACCCAAACGCAAGCCGAAGTGGACCGATTGGTGGAAGTGCTGGGAACCACCAAACTCGCAGCCTCCGGGCGATTGCACTTTCCCCTGGGAATGTTGCGCGAAGGGTTTCGGTTCACCACGGAACGAACCGTATTGATTTCCAGTCGCGAGCTATTTCATCGCGGCGACGTTCGACGAACTGTGCGACGCCACTTGGGCAAGGCCATCGACAGCTTTATGGACTTGCGAGCGGGCGACCTGGTGGTCCACTTGGCGCATGGTATCGGTCGATATCGAGGCTTGGAACGGTTTACCAAAGAAGGTCGAGTCGAAGAGCATCTGGCGGTCGAATTCCATGGCGGTACTAAAATTTTTGTGCCCGCCGCCAAGATTGACCTAATCCAGAGGTACGTCGGAGGCGTTAAAAGCCGCCCGTCGCTCGCCAAAATAGGAGGTGCCAGCTGGCTCCGGCAGAAACAGGCAGCCGAGGAGGCAGTCGAGGACCTTGCCGCGGAAATGCTGGATGTACAAGCCGCTCGAGCTGCTCGACCCGGCATTACATTCGGACCGGATACGGATTGGCAGCGAGAGTTCGACGCTTCTTTTCCCTATACCGAAACGAACGACCAGCTGACCGCGATCGCCTCAATCAAATCCGACATGCATCGGCCGCGTCCCATGGATCGATTATTGTGCGGCGACGTGGGATTCGGCAAAACTGAAGTTGCCATGCGAGCTGCCTTTAAAGCAGTCGATAACGGCTTTCAAGTCGCCATCCTTGCACCGACCACCATTCTCGTTGAACAACACTCTAAAACATTTGGCGAACGGATGGCCGAGTTTCCCTTTGAAATCGCAAAACTGAGTCGCTTCTGTACGGCCAGTGAACAGCGAGATGTCGTGGAAGGCCTCGCCAGCGGACGCATTGACATAGTGATCGGCACACATCGCCTTGCTTCTCAGGATGTTCAGTTCCATAACCTGGGTTTGGTGGTCATCGACGAGGAACAGCGATTCGGTGTGGAAGTGAAGGAGCGACTCAAACATCTACGTACAACCGTCGATGTGCTAACGACGACGGCCACACCGATTCCCAGAACCTTACATATGGCGTTAGTCGGCGTTCGTGATATTTCCAATCTAGAAACCCCGCCGCGGGATCGGATCGCCGTCGAAACACGGGTGACGCGATGGAGTGACGAATTGATCCGACACGCTGTGCTACGTGAGTTAAGCCGCGGGGGGCAAATCTACTTCGTACATAACCGAATTCATGATATCGACGTTGTCGCGAAGCGGCTCAAATACATCGTCCCGGAAGCGCGGCTACAAATCGGCCATGGCCAAATGCCTGAGGGGGTGCTTGAGCAAGTCATGGTCGATTTTGTGGGCCATCAATTCGATATACTTCTGGCGACGACCATCGTCGAAAGTGGCTTGGACATTCCGAACGCGAACACGATCTTTATCGATGAAGCGGATCGATATGGCTTGGCCGATCTGCATCAACTTCGGGGTCGAGTTGGTCGTTACAAACATCGCGCTTATTGCTACCTATTGCTAGACACGGCCAAACTTATAACACCCAACGCCGCCAAACGATTGCACGCGATCGAAGAATATAGCGAAATGGGCGCCGGGTTTGCGATTGCCATGCGGGATTTGGAAATCCGCGGTGCCGGGAATCTGCTGGGAACTCAACAAAGCGGTCACATCGCCGCAGTTGGTTATGAACTCTACTGCCAGCTCTTAGAAACGGCTGTGCACAAACTCAAGCACCTACCCCCTAAGATCCCGATCGACGTCGATATTAACCTGCCGGGCGAATCCTTTATTCCGGACGACTACGTGCCCGATTTACGATTGAAGATTGACTTGTATCGCCGTTTAGTACGAATCTCCAGTGTGGACCAAATTGCGGATTTTCGTGCGGAAATTCTCGATCGATTTGGTGAGCCGCCCCAGCCCGTTATACACCTGCTCGAAATGGTCGAATTGAAAATTGACGCGGCGATTTGGCAAGTTCGGGCGATCTACATCGACCGGCACTATCTGGTTCTAAAGTTTGCTGATCGGCGCCGAATAGAACAACTGGCGAAGCTACAGCGAGGTCGCCTGCGAATTGTCGACGAACAAAGTGCGTATGTCACCGTGGAAGAAGGGAAGAATACGCCATATGCATACTATCAGGCCGCTAAATCTGTGTTGCGGCCCCACTGAGACGCCGCTAGAATTCGCCCCGCGCGCCAGGCAAACGCGTCACTCGTCTCACTGTTGCTACTCCCAAGGACATGCCACATGGCCTCCCGGCAAACGTCCGCGTTTTTCATTTACCTTTGCGTCGTAGTAATGTGCCTGAC
>JANNPR010000434.1:0-4161 GCA_031400345.1 Planctomycetota bacterium
ACCAGTAGCGCGTTCAGCTCATCCAGCACCAGCCCTGGCTCGACCCAAGCCCAGCCCTCGGCGGGATTGTTTTGTCGGCAGCACGCAGCGTTTCTTGGGCTTCATAGAAGAAACTACGGGGCCCACGAAACGTCGACCCTCGATTATCCCGCATATCTTGCAGGCACGCCTGAACAAACAACTTGAATGGTTCGCGCCCTGGCAGATAACGTATTCCAAGGAACACTGGTTCCGCACGCAGACCACTTAGATCTAATAAGGTCATTCCTTCCCCAAATGCTGGAGAATAGTTCAACGAGCCAATAATATGACGTAAGTAATCAGATCCATAAACGCCACCCTCGGGGCTTTTCATTTTTGTCAATTCGCTACGCATGTGTTCCGCTACTTGTCGCCTCTCCGGAAGAACGACTCGAATGCGTTTGCTCGGAAATGCTCGTTCCAGATCCTCTAGTAGTTGCCGCACGCCGGTAGCCGTCGCCACGTTTCGCGCATACCGCCACCGAAATGGGGACGCGAGCAATTGACAGGCATCTTTCCATTCCCCCGGTTGCCACGTCGTAATGTTCTCGACGGTTTGTGACGATGCCAGCGGTCCCATCAGATTTAGATTTCGAATCGCGGATCGTGGTGCATACGCCCGGTCATGTCCCAGGGGATCATAGCTGAGTCCTTTCTTTTGATAGGTGGCGATTGGTTGCAATCCCTCACTGCCGTCAGCCATATAGCCGGAAAGCTGGGTGTGCGTGCGTGTATTTAGGAAGATTTCATCGAAAGGGTCCTGAGAGACGATTGAACGCAGCTCCGCAACCGCTAGCGCTCGAGCTCCCGGCTGATTGAAATCCAGCATTTCGGTTGACCAAAGTTCACCTAGGTCAATCAGTAAAGAATCGTCCTTCAGCGATCGTCTTTGATCGCCTGCGAATAGCTGGATGCTGGCCTCGTTGGCTTGAAACTCTGCATGAAACTCGGCATTCGCGGTGATCGCGCCAACTCGCGTCGAAGTTGCATCCTTGCCATTCACGTCGCCAACCCAACGCACGTTCTCCCGGCCAATCCGGTTGCCCGCATGTGCCAATAGTTCCACTGGGTGTTTGGCATCCAAGTCTAAAGCGGCGTCAGACTTCGACGGATTTGACACCCACAGATATCGCACTTGCGATGAAATTGGGGGAACTTTAATCCTCAACGCGTCGGCGGAATCCCATTCCAGCTGAAGATCGACTAACTCGGTCATCCATGTTTCGACTGCACAGCGAATTTCGCCAAACGGTCGCAATATGAATGATCCGTCCATGGTGCGCTGTAATACGAATGAATCATTTTGGAGAGGCGGAAACGAGGACGTGACAATTCGCAGGTTGTCGCGACTCTTCTGCCAGCGTTCGTTGAAAGCGGCCCTGTTCTTGAGGTCCGTCGCTCGAATCGTCTTGATCTCTCCATGGCGCGCAAGACCTGCGTCCGAAAGAAGCTGCCGATAGTGCGCAAATCCAATTTGGTCCGGGTGGTAATTCGTTGTCGGGGACGCCAGTGGTAGAAAATCCCAGAGAAAACGTCCTTCTTCGTCAAATGTCGGCACCGAGTAATACTTCGTTAACGCCGCTTCGAACGGGCCGTAGCTGGCCGTCAGCGCGATACCATGTTCGGCGGCACTTCCAGTTAAAAGCTTGCCAAACTCCGGCGACATTCGCAAAGCTAATAGTTGTCTCAACCAATCCCAAGTCACGAAACCTGGGCGCTGTTGGATGATCGCGCTGAGCTGTTCGTTGTCCAGAATCGCCCGGGCTTGTGCCACGTAACGATTCCAATCTTCGGGCCTGTAGTTTTGTGGATCCACCATAAACGGAAACGGGCTCTGCCAGACGATCAAACGAGACACACCGTGCGCTTGGAGGCGTCGGAAATACTGGTCGAACCCCGCCTTATCCATCCGTCGGAAGCGACCAGTCTTCTCGTCCATAAAGATGCGAATGAAGTCGTCGCCAAAGTCCGCGTAATACGATATCGGACGGGGCGGCGGAGCGGGTCTAAGCACCAATCGAGCGGATTCAATTAGCTCGCCAGACCGTAGCATTTGAACTTCTAGTTCGATCGGATCGCTCCCCATTTTGACGTCGGACGTAACCCGTAACCAACCCTCACCCGTCAATGCAATTCCGACGCCCGAAATGTCGATTTCGGCGCCTCGACTCACTTCGATGCCACCCCGCCGAGCAATCAAAAGCGATTGAATATCGGGTTCGAGTCGCCGCGAAAGCAGCTGCCACTGACGAGTCCCACCCGGTAGAAAACAAAATGGAGCTTGCAACGTTGGCGGCGAAATATACGGCACTCGAACAGACTGCTCATCACCCGCCACAGATGACGCCATCAGTGCGACTACAAAGACCAATCGCTTCGTCAACTCGGTCATCGAACTACCTCAGATTTCCTGCTAAATCCTCTGAGAGGCGATAGAAAGATAATCGAAAAAGACGGGGATCGCGCCTCCACACGCCTATTCGCTCGTTCTACACAAGCGTCTTAAAAGGCGGGGCGAACTTTAGCTGCGAGATTTGAATGAAAGCTGGACGCACCCCGTTCGTCGTGGATGACGAATCAACGTAGCTATCTACCCCGAATTATCGTTGTTTTCGGAAAAGCCCGAAAGTTCGGCAAAGTTTGACACGATAAATAGGTCTGTCATTGGTGCGCCTACAGGACCGCCGTATGCGGGCGCCATAACATCAACAAGGAATGGGCCATGTTGACTAAGTCTCGGGAATTACGTCTTTTGCTAGCAGCGTGTTGCGTCGTTTGCTACACGGGTTGCATTGGAGTGACAAATGGTCCTGATTTAGGTTTTTTGGGAATTCCGATCCCGGTCAGTCCCTACTTTCAGAAAACGGCCGAAGACAAATTTTGGATTCACGAACGATATGACCGGGTACCGGTGTTAGGGCCGATTACAGCCGGTGGGCCTGCAATTGCCTTGGATCCGCCGAGCGACGACGAGGTCATGCGAGCATTTGAGAGAGCGCGGCCGACGGAAGGTGGTTTGCCTTTCCTCCATGAAATCCAGCTCAATGACGTGCGCATCGTAAAAGACAAAATCGCCGATTACATTGACCCCCCACGATTCGTACCGCTGATTGGCCCTTCCCAATTACACCATGCTCACTACAAGTGCACGATTTATTACAGCAAGGTGACTCGAGTGGGATGGCCGATTCCGCACACATTGCGAGACGAAGACGCCCAAGAGGTAATCTACATCGACCACAACCACTTCCACATGTGCGGAAATCCTGACCCAGGGGTCGGAGCCCAATTCTAAGTTCAACGAATTCGGTCCGCTACTTTAGGCTAATTCGGTCTTTGGTGGCTGAAGACCTTGCCCAGCAAAATCTCGATCCACACCGACACGACCTTTCGGAATCAGTTCCGGCGGCGTCGGCGCAACGAGCGTCTGCGGACCGGGGCAGTCACAGGTGCGCTGATAACGCCGCCCAGCTTTCACGATGATCCAGAACTTCGTTCCGACCTTGGCGCGGTAGACAGAGAGACCGGAATCCTTTCTGGAGCGACGACTTCGCCCCAGTCCCCAGCGGCATGCGTCTGCAATGCACTCTGAACATCGTTCGAGCGGCCATGTGCCCTTCGCGTAAGCGGTGATGAATACCTGGCCAAGCTCGTTAGTGTGTAGTTCGGTTGTGATGATTCCGTGGCCGATATACCGAGTCCTTTTCTGAAACGCTGGTCGGAAGTGTCAAAAAACACTTTTTTCAGCGTGCCGCAGAAAGCCATAGAGCGCACGAGCCATGTAATGGATACAACTGGCAGATCGAACAATGGCCGCTCGCGACCCGCGATATGGACGGGAATGTCGGAATCATCGGCATCGCCAACACGGCCCTTCGTTTCAAGAAAGTGGGGAATAATTACGTCGGCGAGTTCTTTATCAAGGAAACCCTGGTTCGCGACGCGGTCGCTGAAGTTTATCGCCTAAATTTCCTGGACGGATCGATCATCGAGTTCGACGACTTCAACGGCCTGTTCAAGCGCAATTCGACCCCAAGGGAAACAAGATCGGTTGTCAACCAGATTTGGAATGGAAGCCAATGGCGTGATGCCGGAACGACCCTTTATCGGAATTATCGCCAACTGTCCGATTCTAGTTCG
>JANNPR010000457.1:0-1318 GCA_031400345.1 Planctomycetota bacterium
GAACATGATCCGTGGGCCGGCGGTGCTTGTCCGACCTGCAAAAGAACCTATCCCCGGTACGACTGATGGCATTCAGTACCTGTTTTCGTGATTACGCCAGCCGATTCGCGAGCCTTGTCGTAGTTGTCGAGTTTCACAGAGTCAATTATTTCGGTAGCAGCCTTTTTCATAGTTAAAGCGAAATTGCGATAGGTCTCGTCGTCGGCGTCGTCCATGCCCTCTTTGTTTAGTACTTCCGCAAGCGCAGCGATGACCTCAGCTTCATGTTTGACCTGCGGCTTATTCTTGGCGAAATTCTCTTTGTTCGCCACAAGCGGAGCTAATTTGCCATCGAAGCCGGCTTCCAATCGTTGCATCAGGGGCGAGCGATCACAGACCTGGGGCCAAGTGGCTTTTATGTCCGCCTCTTTGACGGGCGGCGGGTTGCCACTCAATAACTCCTGCAGTTCGGTTTTGCGTACTTTGGCCTCGTTATAGACTTGGGAGTTGCCCCCGGCCTTGGTATTGGCAGCGGTGCGAGCAAACATATCGCGAATTCCTGGGGCATCTTTTTTCCAACGCACATCGCCATCGTATTCAGCAATAATTGCGAACATCATCGCCAACGTAGTTAAATCTCGTCGTACCGGTTTGTGTCCGCGACCCGCGAAGTCGCTGGGCGTAGTAACATTGGTATCGAGGCTTAGCTTTAGCGCTTTTACCTCATCCTCGATCGTCGATGAGGAAATCCATTTGGACCAACCGTTTGCACCTCCGGTGGAGCCCGGATCATTGTCGCCGGCATTGGTTGTTACCGGATCCGCCCTGCCAGTTGCCGCCGCTCCAGTCAGTGTCTTTGGGCGATTGCCTACCAGTTTGGCAAACACATCGTCAAAGAACACGTTCGCCGACGTTGCTTTGTTAAACTCGGGCGGCTGAACTCGATGCTTAGCACTACTTCGCGGCGACTGGGCAACAAGCGCGCTCGCCAATAGGAATCCGACTACCACCGAACTACAAGCGAGTTGGGCGCGTGAGTGCATGGCTTCTTTCTACCTCTAATCTGGTTGTTCCATGGTAGTACATGCATCGCGATAGGCATTCTCGAGCCAAGATGCGTCGGGCTTATCGATGGAATGCAACAGGACGGCAAATCGCATTTTGAAGTATTCGAATCGCTTAACAACGAAACGACTTGCCTCTCCGGCACGAAATGATTTTATTGCAAATGGATTAGCGGCCACGAACCCGTAGTCCCGCGCGTGATATCGGCTAGGCCGAAAATTGGCGGGGTCAGGTATCACCATCATTCCGGCATGAGCGCCGTCGATCATTCCCG
>JANNPR010000460.1:0-3419 GCA_031400345.1 Planctomycetota bacterium
GCAGCATCGCTTCTTCCGCAGCCTCAGCCGCGCCTCCGCTGGCGATCGTGAGCAGCAACGCCGCAGCGAGCGCCGCCCCCGTCGCCGCGCCTGCGATCTGCCCCAGACTCGCGGATGCCAGATAACGCCCGCGATAAAAAACGTCAGTGCCGCGGCAACTAATGTGTCGCTCAGGAAATGGTCCCGCGTTACAATCCTTTGGACGGCAGCGAGAATGGCGAACAGATAAAACAGTCGTCGGCCTCGCGGAGCCACCTGGCTCAGCCCAATCGCCAAAGCCACCGCCGTTGCAGTGTGGCCGGAGGGAAAGGAGTGCAGTCGATGATCGAGGAATCGCTCGTAGTTGGGAGGCGGTGCAAAAGAAAAAAATCCGACGAACGATTCTCTCCAATCTAACGCCAGGTCGTGATGATGCGGCCGAATGCGCAGCACCAAAAGCTTCACGATGTCGATCGATAACCCGCAGGTGAGCGTGGTTAAGGCAGCCAGTCCGACTTGCCTAGACCGAAAGGGCGACAGCACCCAAGCGGTTAGCAGAATTGCGGCGACCCCATAGCCATGAGCGAAGACTTCGGACAAATCCAGTATCTTGAACAAGTCACCCTTGACCGGGTGTCGATGTAAATAGCGCGAGATGGGAATGTCAATAAACAGTGAGACGCACGATAAGACTCCGAGCACGGCGGCAGCTCGAAACCATCGAACTTGGACTTCCGGCCGAGATACCGATTGCGATACCGCCTCCTGTCCAGGCTCTTGATCAGTCGCCAACAATTCCCCACCCATGTCGGTCCAATCTGTTCGCCCGATACATCCAAGTCACACTCATTGAATGTTCATGTCGCAGCTGAGACCGCCTGCTGCGGGTACGTAACTCGTCCGCGTGTAATCCATCACCATGCGGTGGGCGCTGAATCGCCAAGCCAATGAGCCGATGGAATTCATCATCATCTTGATCCACTTACGAGGTAGACCGTCGACATCTCTGTCGTAGAAGGTCGGGATCACTTCCTCCTCCAACACTTGATAGAGCGACGCACCATCCCGGCGGTCGGTAATTTCGTCCGAGACATGACTCGTACCTTTTCCGATCGCGAAACCGTTCGCCCCGTCAAATGCTTCAGCCCACCAACCATCCAAAATGGAAAGATTCAATGCTCCATTCAACACGGCTTTCTGGCCGCTAGTACCGGATGCTTCCAGCGGACGTCGCGGATTATTCATCCACACATCGACGCCATGGACCATGTGGCGACAGACATTAATGTCATAATCTTCGACATACACGATCCGTCCCGCGAAACGGGGATCGTGACGCAGGTTAGCAATGTATTGGATCAATTGCTTACCGGGCTCATCTTTGGGATGAGCCTTGCCGGCAAACACGAACTGAACCGGGCGATGGGGATCGGCCAGCAATTCACACAAGCGATCGATCTCGCTGAAAATCAGGGTGGCCCGCTTGTATGTGGCAAACCGTCGAGCAAATCCGATTGTCAGTGCATTCGGATCCAGAACATTGCGTGCGGATTCGACGGATTCATCGCTTTCGCCGCGGCGTCGGCATTGGCGGCTCACTCGGCGACGTACAAAAGACAACATCAAGTTCTTTAGAGTGGTGTGCGACTCCCAAAGTTCACCGGGATCCATGTTATGGATATATTGCCAAACTTCTGGCTCACCCATGCGAAAAATCCAACCGGCCGGAAAATGGCGATCGAACAACTGCCACATTTGCCAAGCCATCCAGCTGGGGACGTGGACGCCATTCGTGATATGACCGATCGGAATCTCTTCCTCAACTCGCCACGGCCAGAGGTGCGCCCACATCCTGCGCGTCACGTGGCCATGCAATTGACTGACTGAATTGGCATGCCGCGAAGCCTTCAGGCCCAATACGGTCATGCAAAAAGTTTCGTGCGGGTTTTGTGGCTCGACCCGACCAAGCCCCATCAACTGATCGTAGGAAATGCCCAGCGCATCTCGCAATGGACCTAAGTGCTCTTCGATGCTGGTCCCGTCAAATCGATCGTGGCCGGCGGGGACGGGTGTGTGCGTCGTGAACACGGTGCGCACCGCGGTTTCTCGGATGGCATCGTCGAAACTCATTCCATCTTCGTGCATCCGCTCGCGAATGACTTCCAATGGTACGAACGCACTATGTCCTTCGTTGAGATGATAAACGCCTGGCGTGATACCCAATTCGCGCAGGGCCCGAACGCCGCCCACGCCCAGGACCAGTTCCTGGCGAATCCGTGTTCGCTCGTCACCACCATACAGCCGGCTCGTTAATTCACGATCTTCGGGCCGATTGCCCTCCACGTTGCAATCCAGCAAAAACAATCGAACCCTGCCGACCAGCACGCGCCAGACCTTGGCAAACAGCTTACCGTTACGGGTATCGATCTGAATCGTGATTGGCTTGCCCGCAGGAGAAAGCGCCGGTTCGATCGGTAGATTCTCCAACTTGGTCTCGTGGTTCTCTTCGCGCTGATAGCCGTTTTCATCCAGATGTTGGCGAAAATAGCCTTGACTGTAAAACAGCCCGATGCCAACCAACGGCACACCCAGCCCACTGGCACTTTTGATATGGTCTCCCGAGAGCACGCCGAGGCCCCCCGAATAAATCGGTACGGACTCGTGGATGCCGAACTCGGCCGAGAAATACGCCACAGGCATAGCGCCCAGGACACCCGCATGGGTGGTCGCCCAATGTTGGGTTTGACCCATGTATTCTTTCAGTCGGCGGTGTGCATAGTTGATGCGACTATACAAAACCATTTCCGCTGCACGAGCAGAAAGTCGCTCGGGAGTGAATTCGTTTAACAGCGCAATCGGGTTGTGGTCCAACTGGCGCCAGCGGATGGGATCGAGATCACGAAATAAACTGATAACCTCCGGATGCCAAGACCACCAAAGATTCTTCGCGATCGACATGCACTTGGCGTAAATTGCCTCGGCGCTCATTTCGCCGACTTTCGATGTAGCGAAATCGGAGACCATGCCTGTGTCAATCTGGCTCATATGACTCCCTTCATACCGTTAATTCCAAAGTTGGCCAGCATAATGCCGGCCGATTATACCGATCACCCGCCTAACAGCAAACGGGAGAACGTTGGAGAGTGGAGAGTGGAGAGTTGAGGGTGAAGGCGGATCCGGCGCCGACGTTCAATTCCAAGTTATGCGTTCGGACCGATCAGTCTGAGCCGACGACGTCGACATTCGGCTACTGACATGACACAATATTTCTTACAGGTGCCCTGACGTTAGATGCCGTCCCTCCTGAACCCTGAACCCTGAAACCTGAACCCGATACGCCACGCCCTTCGACGCTCGTTCCTCGCGTCTTAGGGACGTGCCACCCTGAACCCTGAACCCTGAACACCGAGCCCTGAACCGTGAAACTTTCTACCCTCCAC
>JANNPR010000470.1:0-2068 GCA_031400345.1 Planctomycetota bacterium
ATATGTACCAACAGCCAAACACCGAACCCAAAAAAAACCAGGGCCACCCCTTGACCCACTAAATCTTTCAGGGAAGTGGCACACAGAGTGTGGCCTCTGCTACCACAAACGCCAGGCCCGATTGAGAGATCAGGACAATGGGGTAAACTGTGCCAAGCTTGGAACCCGTGAGTCGGAGAAGAAGCTCAAAAGACCTAACTAGGATTCCCGAATGAACACGTGCAAATTGCAAGTTTGGTTTAGAACGATAAGCGGAATAGTCCTGCCCGTTTCGATCATCATGGCTTTGGCGAATGAGAGTAACTGCGCTAACGCCGCCGAAGAAACCAAGGGAACGAATGCAATGCTGCGACCATGGACTGGGCCGTACGGAGGTGTTCCGCCATGGAATCTGGTCCGGCCAGATGAATTCATTGGCGCGTTCGACGAGGCCATTACACTCGCGAGCAAAGATGTCGATGCCATCGCGAATCAGTCCGACGCGGCAACGTTTGATAACACGATCGTTGCACTCGAGTCTGCGGGTCGTACGTTGGGGGAGCTGCAGGCTTTGTTTGGAGTGCATGCCGGTAACTTAAATGTCGGCCCAATCCCTGACGTTGAACGTGTGGTCCTCCCCAAACTAGCTGAGTTCGAAGATAAGGTCACGCAGAACTCGAAACTGTTTGGTCGAATTGCAGCCGTTTATCAAAGTGACGAGTTCAAAAATTTCTCGCTCGCCAAACGACGCTTAGTAGAGGACCGCTACAAAGAATCCGTTCGCCGCGGGGCCAAGCTCAGCGAAGCCGATAAAGCAAAGGTGGCTCAGATCAACAAACGGTTGGCGCGACTGTTCACGGACTTCAGTCAAAACATGCTGGCCGACGAGCAGGGCCATGTAACGTGGATTGAAGACAAGGCCGATTTGGCGGGGTTGACCGATAGCGTCATTGCAGCGATGGCCAGTGCGGCAAAAGAAAAGGGCCAGGATGGTAAATGGGCCATCACCAACACGCGGTCCTCCATGGACCCATTCTTGACGTCCGCAAAGAATCGCGAGCTGCGTGAAAAAGTCTGGCGAACGTATTACAACCGGGGTGACAACGGTGATGCTCACGACAATAACACAATCATCGCCGAAATCGTCAAGCTTCGCGGCGTGCGGGCAAAGCTACTCGGTTTTCCCACGCATGCTCATTGGCGCCTGGAACCACAAATGGCCAAGACTCCCGATGCCACCATGGACCTGATGATGAAGGTCTGGCCCAAGGCGGTGGCGCGCGTGACTGAAGAGGTCGCCGACATGCAGAAAATCGCCGACACGGAAGGTGCCGACATAACCATCGAGCCGTGGGACTATCGTTACTACGCCGAGAAAGTTCGCAAGGCGAAATATGACCTCGACTTCAACGAAGTCAAACCGTATTTGCAACTCGAAAAACTCCGTGAAGGAATGCTGTGGGCCGCGGGACAGGTATATGGCTTGCAGTTCAAACAAGTCAAAAATCTACCTGTTTTCCATCCTGACGTTCGCGTGTGGGAAGTCACTGACGCGAAGGGGAAGCACGTCGGATTATGGTATCTCGATCCCTACGCCCGCGAAGGCAAACGGAGTGGGGCATGGATGACCGCTTACCGTTCCCAAGAGAACATGGGCGAAGCCATTACACCAATCGTTTCTAACAATTCAAACTTTGTCGCCGGCGCACCCGGTGAGCCGATATTGATCTCGTGGGATGACGCGGTGACTTTGTTTCACGAGTTCGGCCACGCATTACACGGACTGCTTTCCAATGTCGAATATCGGTCGCAGTCCGGGACGTCCGTGGCGCGCGACTACGTCGAGTTTCCTTCGCAGCTGAACGAGCATTGGCTTTCGACCCCCGAAGTGCTGGACCGATTTGCGGTCCACGTCAAAACCGGAAAAACGATGCCAGCCGAATTGTCGAAAAAGATCAAGTTGGCATCGACGTTCAATCAGGGTTTCACCACGGTCGAATATCTGGCCTGTGCACTGGTCGATATGAAGCTGGCATTAATTGGCGATGTCGACATTGACCCCGACGCATTCGAGCGTCAGGCATTGGCC
>JANNPR010000474.1:0-2088 GCA_031400345.1 Planctomycetota bacterium
GGCACGGTTTGTGAGCCAATATCTAGCCCCACCGGCGCGAACACGCGCGTTAAGGAATCCGGCGAGATCCCCTCAGATAGAAGGTCTTCGAAAATCAGTTTAATCTTGCGACGACTACCGATGAGGCCAACATATCGGGCGCCTCGCTCGGCCAAAAAGTACAGCGCCCGTTCATCATGGTTGTGCCCTCGAGTTACAATCAAGCAGTAGGTATTGGGAGTTATTTCCAATCCAGGCAGAACCTGATCGATCGCTCCCGACAAAAGTTGTTGGGCCTTGGGGAAACGGTCGCGGCTGACATACTCGGCCCGATCGTCGACTACCCACACGTCAAAGTCCAGGTCGGCGGCCATTTCGGCAACCGCTTTGCCAACATGTCCGCCACCGACAATCAGTAGTCGGCAACGCGGCAAAATCGGAAGAAATGCGACGCCCTTCGCGGCGTAGGGATGTGGTCGCGAAACCAGCGGTTTAAGTTGTTCATGCAGGCTGCTGGATAAAGGATTGGACGGGTTCGCACGCAACGAGTCCAAAACTTGACCGTTCCCATCCAGAAGCAGAGCGGCGGCAGGTTGTAAGCCCGGCCAGGTATCCTCAAAAGCGATTACTTCATAAGCCCCCTGCCCTTCCTTCACGACGCTCAACAGCTTCCGAAAATAATCCGCACTTGCCTTTTGGGTGACTGGCTCGATCAAAACCTGCATGCGTCCACCACAGATCAACCCATCATCCCAGCCGTAATCGGAGTCAAGCTGAAAGCGCGCCACTTCGGGTTGTCCATCGGCCAGTGTCAACAGTGCCCGGCGCTTTACCTCGGCTTCTACACAGCCTCCCCCCAATGTCCCAGCCTGGGAACCGTCTTCGAATACCAACATCATGGCCCCGGCCTTCTGCGGAGTCGATCCACGAGTCTCAAGAAGCCGGCAATACACTACCGGACGACGTTCGTCGTGGGCTCGAATCAGTTCTTGAACAACATGTCGCATGGCAAAGGCTTCGATGAAAACTAGGTTGGTATAGAGTGTGTTTAAGAAGCTAGGACACTCGTGTCGTCATCCTACCCTGTAAGCGTAGACGTGATAGAGCATCACATACACGACGACGCCTGTGACCGAAACGTACAACCAGATCGGAAAAGTCCAAGCGGCCCAGCGCCGATGTCGAACCCGGCGGTCGCGTAGCCCGAAATAAATCGTCGTAATGGCTAAGAATGGCACCGTCGCCGCCAAAGGAATGTGCGTAAACAATACCGTGTAATAAAAATACCTAGCGATGATCGGAGCTTCGGTCGGAAACCGTCGACCACCCTCTATCGCCAAATGGTAAACGAGGTAACAAGCCAAAAAGATCACCGAGACTGCAAAGGAAGCCAACATCACCCATTTATGAGCAACCTCACGTCGTTGCTTGATGAGCACAAATCCCAAAACTAACAGTACCGTTGCCAGTGCATTGAGCGATGCGTTCACATGCGGCAGAACTAAGACCCACTCCGTCACGAGCCACTCTCCGAATCATGCTGGGTAGTAATTCGACTCTTCTAAAAAGGAACAGTGTGCCACTTCTGGCAGCCGCCGAAGTCGGCATTGATAACAGCAAGACCTTTTCGGCGGCATTCCGTGCTGAAGACAGTTTGTCTAACATGTTCAGCACTGGCTTGCCGCCGAACGAGCCGTCGCGTAATCCTAGCGAATTCCGGCGGCTGCCAGTGGCACACTGTCAACTTCACGGAACAGTTTGAACGCAGACTGCCTTGTAGTTAGGGACTGGCCACTCGGGGACTGGCCCACACCGGCATCAGTGTCTCCAGAACCGTCACCATTAATTGGAGCATCCGCTTCGGGCGTCACTGCACTCTCTACCGGTGGAACAGTCTCCCCTAAAAGCTGCTCGAGCATCTCTTGCATTTTGGCAATTTCCTTGGGCTTGTCCCAACCGAATCTTCCCCGCAACTTGCCCCAACGATCGACCACCATCAGTCGTTCGGAATGCGTTTGCTTATCGACCGCGACTTCGTAAACTTCGGCGCCGATCCGACGAATGTACAATAGATCGCCAGTCAAGAATTTCCACTGCTCGGCATTGGCG
>JANNPR010000425.1:0-4852 GCA_031400345.1 Planctomycetota bacterium
GCCTACTACAGCGTGTGCCTACTATTTCGACTAGTGTCGTCCTGATGGTCCGGCAAATTTGGGAACTTCCGGTTCTGGAACCTCCTTGAGCAAACGTTGAATAATGTCTTCGGTATTAACGCCTTCGGCCTGTGCTTGGAAATTGGTGCTGATGCGATGACGCAACACGGGCACGGCAACACGACGAATGTCGTCAATCGCCACGGAAAACCGTCCGTCCATTGCCGCTAAGGACTTGCCGCCATTGATGAGGAACTGACCAGCACGTGGCCCCGCACCCCAATCCACCAACTCTTGTACGTACTTTGGCGCGGAGTCGTCGCGAGGCCGAGTCGCTCGAACCAAGCACCGCGCATACTTAATGATAAACTCGCTGACCGCTACCGAACTCACCAGCTTTTGGATGTTCACGATGGCGCGTGACGAGAGAACTTTTTGGACGTCCACTTTTTCGTTGCGAGTCGTCAGCGTCAGAATTCGGTCTTCCTCCTCGGCACTCGGGTAACCCACCTTGATGTTGAACATGAAGCGATCGAGCTGAGCTTCCGGCAGGGGGTAGGTACCTTCTTGTTCAATGGGGTTCTGAGTAGCAATTGTAAAGAACGGGTCGGGCAGATCATAAGTTGTGTTTCCGACCGTGACTTGCCGCTCTTGCATGGCCTGTAGCAGGGCCGCCTGGGTTTTAGGTGGCGTGCGATTGATTTCGTCGGCCAAGAGAATGTTCGTGAAGATTGGCCCTTCCACAAAACGGAACTCGCGGCGCCCCGTATTATCTTCTTCCAATACGTTAGTGCCTGTAATGTCGGAAGGCATGAGATCTGGGGTGAATTGGATACGCTTGAAGCCCACATCCAATATCCGCGCCAGGGTACTGACCATGAGCGTCTTAGCGAGGCCCGGAACGCCTTCGAGCAGGCAATGACCGCGCGTAAAAATCGCCGCAAAAAGTTGCTCGATGACGTCGTGCTGTCCAACGATGACCTTTTGCAACTCGTTCTGCATCACCTGGCGATGGTGGCTGAATTCCTGCAGGATCTCTCCGAGACTTCGTTTGTTGGGGTTAGACACGATTTATTAGCTTCATGCTCTAAGGCGTTACCAATTCCACCAAAAACACGCCGGTCGAGTATATCAGTGGGTAGGATTCTAATACAGGAGGACTCTGTCGCGGATCGTGTTCCATTTCGAATCGTCAAAATGGACCAACGAATTTACATCCGTCAAGGCGAGGGGACTCCCGTTATCAAGCCTCTTTCGTAAGGCGTCACTTCCGCTAATGATGTCAATCGGCGGGCGCACCGTCTCGTATTCATAGGGGGGTGGCAACCAGGCGAAATCCGTTGGCCATAATCGCCGCAGACAGGCGAGAATGGCGACGCTGGTGGCACAAGGTCGATAAGTGTCGTCATCGACGACGTGCAAAACAATGCCACCGCAACTTTGCCCCTGCCACTTGTCGAACTTCGGAGTAAAGCGAATCGGTCGAAACTTGACTCCCGGTAGTTCCAACCGCTCCAACGCCGCAATCAAGACTTGAGGTAACACAAATGGGGCGCCGCAAACTTCAAACGGAAGAGTCGTGCCTCGGCCTTCAGAAAGATTCGTTCCTTCCAACAACACTTGACCCGGATAAACTTGGACGGAGCTCCAGTGCGCCAGATTTGGGGACGGAAAAACCCAAGGGCGTTTCCAACCGGCAAACGTCATCGATCTTTGCCAACCTTGTAGCGGGACAACATGCACTTCCGCTCCGGCATTCAATTCCGCATTTACGAGCAGGGTCAGCTCACCCATCGTTAACCCATGCCGCATCGGGATCGATACACGACCCACGAAGCTGGCAAATGCTGGATCCAGTAGCGGTCCTTCAACCCGCATCCCGCCGAGTGGATTCGGTCGGTCTAGGATGACGACAGGAATCCCGAGCTGTGCACACGCTTCCAAGCAATGTGAAATCGTCCAGGCGAAGGTGTACACTCGAGTTCCCACGTCTTGAAGATCGATGACAAAGGCGCGCAAGCCGCGCAACATATCGACTGTGGGGCGGCGCGTTTCGCTGTAAAGACTGTAGACCGGCCATTCTGAGTCTGGGAACTTTCCGTGCGGGGATTCGATCATGTTGGCTTGCTGCTCACCCCAAAGTCCATGCTGCGGCGTGAAAATGGTTTGCAGCTGTCCCGGCAGTACGTCAGACAACACGTCACACGCCGCTCGCAAGTCGCACGTCACGGACGCTTGATTCATCAATAACCCGAACGGCACGTTGCGGAGAATTGCCGGCGGGGACCGCTCGCATACTTCCAAGCCTACGACCACAGTTGGGGGAACGATCATTCGAGTGCTCCGAGGCATGTCTCGTCGGATGTTTTCTAGCGGGTCGTAGTAGCCATTCTCGTTCAAAATGGTGGATGAAGTTGACAGTGTGCCACTGGCAGCCGCCGGAGTTCGCTAGGATTACGCGACGGCTCGTTCGGCGGTAAGCCAGTGCTGAACATCATAGTACAACTGTCTTCAGCACTGGCTTGCCGCCGAAAAGATCTTGCTGTCATCAATGCCAACACCGGCGGCTGCCAGTGGCACACTGATCCACCCTTTTAAGAAGAGTCGAACTAGTCCCATTTGGTGGGCCGGCGCTCCGTCAGTTCCACCCTACTATTCATAGAGCAAATATTTTTTTCGCCGGACAAGAAAGTCCGCCAGTCCGAGTTCTCCAGCCGCTTCGAGTTCCTTTCCGGAGTTACCGTCCAGCAACTGCTGATGAACCTGGCTATTTCCCAAAAGCTTTTCATAGAGGCTCGCATCCCAATCCTTAGGGTAAAGCCGGCGTAATTGCGCGGCAATTTCGAAACCCGTTTGCAACGGTCTAAATGCGTTACGGTCAGCGACAATAATGTTCACTCCACCACACGCTTGTCCCTGAAACGTGCTGGCATTTGGTGTAAACCGCACTGGGACAAATCGAACCCCGGCAAGTGAGGCCCGATTGAGTTCACCTGCCAACGCGCGACCGTCAAGCCAAGGCGCGCCAATCACTTCAAATGGAGTGTCTGTACCTCTCCCCACGGAGACATTTGTCGTTTCCAACAAGCCAATTCCGGGATATACGATGGCTTGGGTTAAGCAACGCATGTTGGGGGACGGATTGACCCAGCCAAGCCCTGTCGAGTCGTAGAAATCACCGCGCTGCCAGCCTTCGGCTCGAATTACTTCTAGATCAAGCTCCAGTCCCAATTCGTCCCGGAACATTTGAGCCAGTTCGCCAACCGTCATACCGTGCCGCACCGGCATTCGATGAAAGGCGATAAAAGATTCTTTTCCATCATCCAAAACGGGGCCTTCGACATCGACGCCATTAATAGGATTGGGCCGATCGAGAACGACATACCGCAGCTTTTGTTCGGCTGCGACTTTCATGGAAAGTCCCATCGTAGAAACGTACGTGTAGAATCGTGCGCCGATATCCTGAATATCGAATACAAGCGTATCGATACCCTGCAACATTTCTGCGGTGGGCTTACGAGTGTCCCCGTACAAACTAAAAACGGGCAACCCCGTTTCGGGATCCGTTGCATTACCAATCTTGGACGTGTCCAGTTTCCCTGCGAAACCGTGTTCGGGACTGAATAGCGCAACTAAATTCGTTTCCCGTGCTTCGTGCAACAACTTCGCGGTCGAGATCCCATCACGACTCATACCGGTATGATTCGTAATCAAACCGATACGACGTCCGCTTATTTGTTTGAATCCGTCTCGCCTCAGTACATCGATGCCGGTAAGAACGTCAGCATTTCTGGGAGGCCCAACATTTCGCGGAGCCAACGTCTCGACAGCGGATACGGACTGAGGCAAGTGCACAGGCTGCGGGTCGCGATCGAAACTTGGTGGGAGGTCCCGGATCGCGGAAACGGCGATCGACCCTAAACGTCCGGCCAGCGGATTCACTAAACCCTTGCCGTTCGGATGCACTCGGTTACTCAAGAAAATGAAAAACAGCTTCAATTCCGGATCGATCCAAAGCACTGTTCCAGTAAAACCGCCGTGTCCAAATGCGCGCCGCGAGAACAGATCGCTCTTATTCAATGAGTAACCCGTTTCCATATCCCAGCCCAGACTGCGGAAGCCAGTCGAGACCGGATATGGGCGAGTCATGATTTCCACAGTCCGACGACTTAGCACGTGTTTCCCGGCGTAAACTCCGCCATTGAGCATCATTTGGGCATACACAGAGACATCGTTGGCTGTCGAGAATAGTCCGGCGTGTCCCGCGACTCCACCTAATTGAAAAGCGCGCGGGTCGTGGACTTCTCCGCGGATCCATTGATCTTCGGCGGCTTCAACCGGCCCCTTGCGTTTCTCGGTAGTTGCCGCACGCGCACGTAGTGCTTCGGCGGGTCGGTAACCGGTGTCTTCCATTCCTAAAGGTCCAAAAATATTCTCGTGAGAGAAATCCGCTACATCCTTTCCCGACAGACGTCGCACTAACTCGCCTAAGACGATGAACCCCACATCGGAATAGACGAAGCGGGAGCCCGGTGTATGTGCCGGCTTCAACGAATAAATTCGCCGAAACGCCTCATCGGAACCGTGTAAATAGTCCTCCAATGCGTTGTCGGGAATAAATCCTCCCTGATGGATTAGCAAGTCCACTACCGAAACGCGGCTCTTTCCCGCCTGGCCAAATTCCGAAATGTATTGTGCCACAGGATCGCGAAGTCGCAGCTTCCCTTGCTCCATCAAGATCATGACGCTGGTAGCCGTGGCTACTGGCTTCGTAATCGATGCCTGTTGGTGGCCGCCACCGTGAAGCGTGAATTCGGGTGGGCGGCCTTGGCGCCGGTCTGCTGGGCCAGAG
>JANNPR010000539.1:0-14272 GCA_031400345.1 Planctomycetota bacterium
TGGACCGATGCGTCGTCACCAACAAACCAGCACTCTTACGGTGACATAAAGCCTGGAAACGCCAGCGAGACCACCATGATAGCTGTTCGTAGCCATCCACAATCAACTGCGTACGTTGTGTCCAATCCGTCGTTTGATCGCTAGTGATGCCCAGGCAACGGTAACGACTGTTCAAACTTAGCCAAACAACGTTTCGCCCGATATCGTTGAGCTGTGGAGCGAGCAGGTGCAGCAAAGTGGACTTTCCGGAGCCATGAGGTCCGATGATTTGTCCGTTCCAATCCGACTGCTCCAGGCACGCCAATAAAGTGGCGGTGGAAAATCCTGTTGGAAAGCAATAGGGAATCTCGCCCGGCCGCGTCGCTCGTGTCGTAAAAGGATTCCGTTCGTAGATCACGCGAGATTACGCCTCTTCCTCGGCGGATGTCAGAGACTTCGCCGATGGATCTGCAAATGAAGGGGGAGCAGTTTCTCCAAGCTGAAACGGCTGCTCGAAGAAACACTCCTTACCTCGTTTCATGAATAAACGGACACGTACGCACCAACGAATTTTAAGAATCGCTCCGGAATAGCTTAACGGGCTATTGGGCAAAATTGTGCGGAAGCGTCGAAGTGGACGCAGGTCATCTTCTTCAGCGTCGGAAGGGACACGGCGCTCGAAATAATGGACCGCCATGTCCTCGTCGCCCTTTCCTTCGGTGCACCACAGTACGGATGCCTCCGCAGCTTGTATGTCCTCCGCATCGACGGCATCAAACTGGTATTCGACTTCCAGCTCCTCACCTGGATAAAACACGCGTCCCTGATCCCGAAGCCGCAAGCTAATCAGTGGTTCCATTACCCCTGCCTCCGGCGGCCGGAAATACAACGACGGGAAACGTTCGGACAATTGACGCGCTCGATTTGGTCACTCCGCAGACCATTACTTTCCATTGGATAGCGTTGTACTTTGAACGAAATGAGTGCATTACGGAAGTTGGCACCGTAACTCGACAATCGTGTTCGAAGGGAATCATGGGATCCAGCTGAACGGGTTGCTGCTGATACACCGCGTGTCGATGCACTAACCTGCGTTCGGTACGGACATCCGTACCTTGGTGATAAATCGATTCCTCTTCACAAACTAGTGACACCTCGAGCGAATCGAACAAGAGCCGACCGCTTTGCGAGACGTAGATATCATACGATTTACCCGGATAGAGCGGCAGATCGGATATCTCAATCGTGGTCGGTCCTACCACGCCCCGTAACCAGACCTGCTTGAGGAAGCTACGAGTGCACCAAATTCCAACACACCAAAAAGGAAAAAGGAACACCATCAGAAACTTTTCGGAATGGCCCAATAGATAGCTGTTAATGGCAACAACGGTCAGAACCACTGCAATGCCAATCCAAACCAACGTAAACACGGCTGTCCCCGTCAATGTCCATTCCGGAAGTTGCACGACTGGGAGGCGGTATTTGAGTCGAGTACCGGGACTATTGGTGAGATTGATGTCACGGGGAACCGAGGGAAACTCAACCGAAGATGGGAACTCTGAGTTCAACAGATCGATATTGGACGCTTTCTGACTGATCGCCGAGCGGCGTTCCGCAGAGACACCAAGATGCAACGCCGCCAAGATAACGCCGCCTCCACCGATGATTACGAAAGATAGGAGCACCATCAGCGTTAGCCAAAAGCCCACGCCTGGCCGCAGTACCTCAGGGGTCGGATTGACAACTTGGGAAAGAATGAGCGCAGCCGATGACGCCAGTCCCAATAGAAACAAGATGCCAAAGAAAATCGCCTCGCTCAAACCGCCCAACAACCTCGAACCGGTTCGACGAGCGCCACGTTTTTTTCCAAGCCAACGAAATGCGCGTGCCACGGTGGTGTTGCTTGCTCGGATAAGCGATCAGGAGGCAGATGGAAATGCCCGACTGGCGAGACGTGCGGCGGCATAAAATCCCATCAACGACTTGCAGCGCACGCGGTTACTTGACGGTCGCGAAGTATTGTACTCCAATCGCTTCGGTTTTGAGGGGGGGCGACCGAGAATTCGCTGATCACCCAAAATTCGAACCTAGGTTTACGACCTTGCCTGCGAACGGGCGCTCATTTAGAGCCCTTTAGGCCAAGGGGATGAAAATCGATGTCACGGCACCCGATGCGTGTTATTTCTGGGCGAAATCGATTGTTCTGCTGGACGTTGGTCGGATTGGCGTCGGCGACCACGATAGCTAAAGCGGGCGATTGGCCGCAAATTCTCGGACCGCACCGAAACGGCCAGGCGGATGACGAAATACTGGCTGCCTGGCCTGATAGCGGTCCGAAGCAACTTTGGACTTTCCAGTTGGGAAGTGGTTTTGCAGGTCCCGCCGTAGTCGGGAAACGGGTATTTGTTTTCCACCGAGTCGGCGGCGACGAACGTGTTCAAGCACTGGATGCCGAAACGGGGGAGTCGCTGTGGAAAACCGACTTCACCGCAAATTACCGGGGAGGCGTCAATCCCGACAATGGCCCACGCTGCGTCCCGGTAATCTCTGGAAATAGAGTATTCGTGTTCGGCGCGGCAGGCGATTTACACTGCGTCGATTCGGAAACGGGAAGGCCGCAGTGGTCACGATCGCCAAGTATCGAGTACAAGTCGCCAGAGAGTTATTTTGGCGTCGGCAGCACGCCAATCGTGATAGACGATCGAGTCCTGGTTAACGTGGGAGGCAGAGACAATGCCGGAATCGTGGCGTTTTCGGCCTCCGATGGCAAAACACTCTGGAAGTCAACGTCGGACTCAGCCAGCTATTCATCCCCCGCCGTCTTGCCGGTGAATGGGAAGCCTCACATTTTGTTCATCGCCAGGTTAAACGCCTACTGTGTTAATCCGACAAACGGAGAAGTGGTATTTCAATTTCCGTTTGGCAACCGCGGTCCAACGGTAAACGCCGCCATGCCTTTAGTCTTCGACAGACATTTTTTTGTCAGCGCTAGTTACGGAATTGGGGCGCACGTATCAGCCGTAGAAGGCGCGAAACCTAAAACGCTTTGGGCCAACGACGACTCTTTATCGAGTCAGTATTCGTCCGCGGTCTTTCACCGCGATCACTTGTTTGGCACCCACGGTCGCGAGGACGCAGGTACGGCCTCACTGCGTTGCGTAAATGCGCTGTCCGGAAAAGTAGCATGGGAGGTAAGTGAATTCGGAGTCGCGCACGTTATCTGCGCGTCGGACCTGCTCCTCGTCCTTACCGTCGACGGACGCTTGGTTTTGGCTGAAGCGGCGAGCAAGCAATTTAAGCAACTTGCTTCGAGTCGGGTTTCACAGGGCCTTACTCGTGCTCTGCCGGCGTTATCGCGCGGCAAGATTTATTTACGCGAGAATCAGGGTCAGAGTGGCTCGTTAAAATGCTTCATCGTGGGTGCTAGTCGGTGAGCTAGAATTGCCCACCGCCGCCAAACCCACCACCACCACCGCCGCCTTGGCCACCGCCGCCACCTTGGCCGCCGCCCAAATTACCTGGGTCGCCGGCGAAGGTAAAGGTGTCGACTCGTGATATGAACGATGCAATAGGCTGTGGACTTAGTTCAAAGCGAACATAACGTCGGTCTGCGGAAATGATGGCCGTTGCCAACAAACTTGTACCTTCCGGAATTTGCGTGATGATGGGCATGAAGCCCACTGCACCACGACGCCGAAAGAACGGGGGTGGGGCAATATCCGTCGCTCCCGCCTGCCACGCGCGCATCCATTGCTCGTGCGATCGAGACGTGTCGTCGGACATTTGATTCAACTGTTGAGCGAGAACCGCCCGACCGATGTTGGCTTTGGCCAGTTGTAGGTTGGCCAGTTGCTCCCGGGCAATCGGCTCCTGTCGGCGGCCTTCTTTTAGATTAAAGAGCACAATTGCATCTTTATCGCGCAGCGGAATGTTTTCTTTTTCGTAAATCTGTTTGTCCGTACCGAAGTTACGGATGATTTCGATGGTTACTTTTCCGGTCGAAACGTCACCTCGGACGCGTCGCACAAATAATCGATAATCGCCTGCAAAAGCTTTGGGACAAATGTACGTCTCGGAGTAACCTTCGCCCGCTGCCTTGCCTCGTACGGCAAATGCATCCCCGAGGAAAACGCCGCCGGAACTCGTCCGCTGATTTCGGCTCGAGCAGAGAGACGCGGAAGGCTCTTCGATTACCAAATCAACGTCTGCATCGCCGTTCCAAGTCACCCGCACCATGCAATCGCGGCGACGAGCCTGTCGGACGCTGGCGTCGAATTGTTTCGCTTCGTCCGATCGCCCTTCTTGCAACAGTCGATCGTACAAGGCTTGCGCCACTTCGTAGGCGTTTTTCTCGATATGACTTTGTTGGCTGGGCCACGCCTGAGAGAGAATGCCGACGCATGCCCAACGCTTCCCGTCGCTGTCGTCTAGTCGTTGAGCAATCGCTAATCCATGCAAATATGGCTCGACGCGAAATGGGCCTAGTGTGGCCACATCACGAAAGACTTTGAGAGCCTGCTCGTCCAAACCGAGTCTTGATAGATGAGTTGCCACCAACAGAATTTCTTCGACGTTGCTGCTGAAGTCGACCGCCGACATCAACACGCGTTCGATTTCTTCCCTAGGCGCCTTCTTCATCTGCAAGGCCACCGATAGGGCTTCATACATCCACGGTTGCGGGTGGCCGTTTTCGAGCGCCGAGTAGATCAGGGTAATTGTCTCACCAAATTGATCTTGAGCCATTAAATCGCGAACCGTTTGACGCACAGACGCGTTGGCCCTGGTCAATTTTTTTTCGTCGTAGTTGGCAAGCGATTGGAAAAAACTGTTCCAGGCATCGCGGCCCTTAAAACGCAAACTGCCGGCAGATTTTACCTTCTTCGGCTGGGCGGTTTGGGTCGACTCCGGGTTCGCCGGGATCGAGGATTTGTTCGAGCTGGACTTAGCGCCTAAGGTGAGATCGTCATCGACCGCGAAGAAGCCACCGCCGCCGCCGCCGAACCCACCACCACCGCCACCCTGGCCGCCGCCACCAAAGCCACCGCCACCCTGGCCGCCGCCACCCTGGCCACCACCACCCATGCTGCTAAGTTGGCCCGGCGGTATAACCAAGTCCCCGACCGGATACACCTTTACTATCAATTGGCTATCGGCGTCCTCTTTGGTGGTGATTTGAAGTACTTCATCCTTCACCAGATAGGTAAGGTCAAGCTTGCCGAGCATGATCCGCAGTGCGGAGCGTAACGACACGCCCTTGAGTTGTTCATTTACCACAACATCAGTACCAATCCCAGCATCCTCCAACGCTTTCGTGTTGAGAATGATGGGGATTTTGTGGTTATCGGAAAGGAAATTGATGACTTCGGTCAGTGAAGTTCCCGGAAACTCCAAGTTCGTCGGATCGTTAAGGGTATCCATAATTCGCTGTTCGGTCGCACTTCCTTTGCGCAGGTCCATCGACGCGTATTTCTTTCTTCGCAACGAAAGAGCTTCCCAAATTTCTTTTGCCGGATAAACGATTGGGGGCTCATCCGGAAATGGCACCAGGGAGAGCTCGGCTGCGTGAAGAGCATCCACGAAGTTGCGATGGCGCAACTCTCGCAGCCGTTCCATTTCAAATGCGTTTTTGCCGAAGCGGGCGGTCCACACGGCTGCCGCGGCAGTGGTGTTATCGGGAGCAAGTCCTCGGACTTCCATACCCACATTCTCTTCAGCTTCACGATAGCGGCGTTCATCCATCAGAACGTTGAAGCGATCCATTAAAGCCTTCAACTTTGTCGCCGTACGTTCCGTCTCATCCAACAGTCGGGCCGCTTCGCGTCCCGCTGCAATATTCTCATTCTCGGAGGCGCGGCGAGTATCTAACTCTACTTTTCGGCGCCCAGTCTCACGCAGCGCTGAGTCAATTCGATCACGCAATTGAACTCGTACATCGGGATCTAAATCGGCCGTGCGGTCTACTGTCTCGAGTAGCAGTTTCAGCTGCTGCATGACGTCATCCGGGTTATTCGCCATCTGCTGACGAGCATCCGATAGTCCCTTTTCCACTTCCGCTTGAATGATCGAAGCCTGAAGTCGCTTAGTGTTTTCAACCTTATCAAGGAATTGGCCTTGGTCGGGTTCGAGCGTTTCGTTGACTTCATCGGAAAGACGTGGCGGATCTTGCAATCGACTCGCTAACCGCAAAGCTGGCTCGTCTCCCTCCGCTATGGCTTGAACGTCACGAACGGCGTTACGCAGCGCGAGAGCCTCGGGACTTGAGGGGTCTTGTTGGATCGCCGCGTCCGCAGCAAGTTGCGCTCCTTTGGTATCTCCCGTGCTAAGTGCGATTTGGCCCAACTTGGCAATGTCCTGCGCCTCCGCAAGTACTACGCGAGCCGACTCTCGTAAGCCAGCCGATCCCACGGTCGCCAATACCAAACCCTCACTGGGCCGAGCCATCTCCACAAGCTTTGGTAGAAAAACAAAGTCTTCTGCTGAGGGCTCGGGGATGAGTTGCCATTTTACTTCCGATACTTTGCCGGCGGATTCGATGCTGATATTGAGGTCAGACTCTTCGCGGCTCGCTAGTTTTCCCACCAACACGGTATCTCGGTCTTCACGCAATGTGGGAATCGTTTTCGGATAGACTTCCGAAAAGATGGCAGGCAGCTCTGCTGCACTGGGCCAAACCACAATACCGCGAACGAATTCAGCAAGGGCTACCCCAATCTGCTGAGGCGAAGTGTTCTCGTCGTCGATGACAATTTGGCCACCCGTATGGTTGGCCAAGGCGGCCAACAGTTGCACGTCGCGCTGCGGTCCGACCGCCAAACTGGAGACCGGAATTCGCGCGGCTTGCAACGAATTAATGGCCGTCGCAAAGTCGCCCGATTCGAGAATATTTGCCTTGCTTATGCCGTCACCGATATAGAGCGCGGCACGGTCGTTTTCGGACTTGCGATCGGAGAATTGTTTGACAAGAGACTCAAGTGCCCCGGCCATATTGGTGGAACCCAGCGGTGCACGTTGTTCCAATTTAGCAATCGCCGCCCGTATCTCCGCACTGTCGGGCCCGACAAATTCCTTCGTCATTGGCACCGCACGAATGTCCACGGCTACCAACTGGATCCGATCCTCGGGATTAAGACGCGTAAGTAGGGTCTTGAGCGCAATAAAACTATCGCTGCGGTAAGCGCCTGCCTGACTGGCCGACGTATCAAACAACACCACAATATCTCGGTTGCGAGATGCGGGGATTTTCTTGGGCAGAGACAGACTTAAGGCGAAAAAAGCTTCACCGTCTTTGTCGAATGTCGCCAATCGAGACTTGGCTGGATTGTCGCTGGGTTGCTCCGCCGCATGGTACGGAACTCCCCCAAGTAATAATAAAGTCGTCAAAAAAGCCACGGTACGGTTGGACATGGTGAAAAGCTCCCACCACAGAAATGGACCTAAGACTCTCTGCTGACAGAGAGTTGCCTTGCTGCTGGCCTGCCTGGTGTACTTACGTTACCAGAGTTTCCCATTTTATTCTGCACAATCCATCAACGCTACTCAGAAAATTCGTTTTCGCAAGTGAAACTTGTTTGAGCCCGTGCGTTTAAATCATCCACTTGCTGAATTTCGCTACAACGTGTCCATGGATTCTGCTTGGGATGAGGATTAATCGCAAACGTAATGCCGAAAAGGACTCCAAATAAAATCCAGGTATTGTGCAACCTAGATGTCAGCTCGTGCTCGCCGATTCTGGCCGGAGAAGAAAAATGAGAATTTCGTAGTTATGGGGATCCCCCCTTGTGATGGCGTGGGTGACTTCGGATTGCTCATCCCCGCGTGCATCTGCCGGCGAGTTGACCGGCAGCGACTTGGAGAGGAGAAGCGCCACTGGCGCGAATCGATCTCACCCCGGAGACATTACATTCCATAGCCGAGTTGCCTATCGCGGTGGCAGGGAGAAAAAACCGCCGCCACCCATGGCTCCACCTAAACCCCCTCCGCCGCCACTTGGCATCATCGTTCCATCGCCGCCAAATCCGCCGCCGGTCGGCACAGGTGCCTCCTGAATTTCAGCCAAGAACTTCTCGATTTGGAGGTGAACCGATCTGGATTGGCGTACGACAAGCTTGGAGCCCAAGTCCCGAATGAACACCGACGAGTCGTTCCATCGTTCGGGCCCCACCATTTCTTTGACCAACTCCGCCACTTTCGTAGCGCCCGCATCGCCGCTCAGTCGATACACCTTGATTCGTTTGTTGTTCGTATCGAGTTCCGTTTTACTAACGCTCGCCTTTGCGGTTGCGTCCAAAGCCTTCGCCGCTCGCAATTGTCCCAATAGGGCGGTGATCGTTTCATGTGCCATTTCGGTTTGCCCTACAATCAGCACCGTTGGATGGGCAAGGGAGGAAATGGTTGCTTGACCGCCCATCTGCCTCCAAGAGGCTCTGTCGATGAGGTCGGTTATGACCTGGACAAGTGAATCGAAATCAGGGGCACCGTCTTCACCGAACCCTACCAAGTCGTATACAGGATAGATTCCAATCGCCATTCGCGCTGAGGCAGCATCGGAAGTTTCGATGATGATCGCTTCATTGCGAATGCTGTACGTCAAAGAAATTGGTTCGAGGACTCGTCGTAGGACTTTCCGCAGCGGCTGATTGTCCAACTTCAACGTCAGAGAAAGATTCGTTCCGATGCCCGCGTCCTCCAACGAGTGCTGATTGACAGCCATCGAAACTTTGAGCGAATCGCGCAAATACACCAAAATATCGTGTAGCGTAGTTGCCTCGAAGTCCACAGAAACGGGCATACTTAGGGCGTCACGAGCTTGCGTCGACGGTCCACCTAAGAACAGAGCACCATTCGAAATTGCTCCCCCTTGATTCAAACGGGCCGTTATTTTGCGGAGGCCCGCTAGTAATTCTACGATGGTCGAGTGCGACTCCGAGCTTTGAGAAACCGCTATGGCACCATGAATTGCCCGAACCGTGGCAGGTCCGCCACCACGCTCCCAGGATTCCGAGTTGACGGTGATTTGGATCGCTGAAATCAGGTCGGCTAGATCATCATTCGCACTCTGTCCACGCAATCGCAATAAGTCGGAGATGGGGTACGTTCTGATTAACGAACGAGTCTCGGCGGTCTCCGATGTCGTGACCCAGACTTCGTCATCTCGAATGTCGATTGTCAAGCCATTTAGTTCCAATGCCATTCGCAGAAAGGAACGGAAGGTGATTTGTGCCGATCGCGCCGTGATTGGCAAATCGGTGCCGATTCCCGCTTCTTCAAGGGAACGCGCATCGATCACGATGTCCAGCCCCATCTGGTCGCGCAGCGTGGCAACGACATCGGTCAAAGGTACGTTTTCAAATTCCCAGGTGCCGGTCTGCTGAAGGGACGCCTCGATCGCTGTTTGCGCAGCGTTCGGGTCCGTCGATTTTGTCTCATCAGCGCATTCTTGGGAGAAAACTAACCTAGGTGAGAAAGAGACGCAGATAAGGAATAAGAGTACCGCTGTCCACCGGCGCCAGCAAAGAGCTAACATGTAATGCTCCTCTGTTCTTAAAGGCCCCCTGGCGAAGAGCCATCCTAATAGGTCTGTTTACCGTCGTCAAACCGAGCGTTTTGCAACGCTCAAAACGATTTCAACCGGGCAACTTCGGAACGCCTTACCTGCCAGGTCTACTGCCCAGCGCCACCGGCTGTGCTATCTTGCTTCCTACCGCGAGTTAGAATGAAGTAGCACATTTGACAACAGTAGAAGAGTGACTGCGCCGGGCCGGCGAATGTAGCGTAAGACAAAGGCACATCGATGGGAGACGTTCGCCTCGACTGGGGCAACTATATCGAGTTCGCCGCCGATTCGGATATTGGCATGCGGCGATCCAACAACCAGGACTCACATGCCGCCGTTTTAGCGACCAGTGATAGTCAATGGCGCAGGCGTGGCCACTTTTTCATTGTGGCTGACGGTATGGGGGCTCATGCCGCTGGCGAACTTGCCAGCAAGATGGCAGTGGACGGAGTACCTCATCGATATCACAAGTCTCCCGAGCCTTCGGCTCCGGAAGCGATTTTGCACGCGATTCTGGAGACAAACGCCGAAATTTTTCGCCGCGGCCACGAAAATAACGAATTTCTGCACATGGGGACCACGGCCAGCATGCTAGTCTTGCTGCCGCAAGGCGCTCTAATTGCGCACGTCGGTGATAGCCGTATCTATCGCTTACGTGAAACTCAATTGGAACAACTTACTTTTGACCACAGCCTCGTTTGGGAACTTCGCGCCGCTGGCCAACTCAGGGATAATTCCGACCTAGCCCATGCTGTCCCAAAAAACGTGATCACCCGATCCCTAGGGCCCAATGCCAATGTACAGATCGATTTAGAAGGTCCTCTGGACTTGGCAGCGGGTGACGTATTCCTGATTTGTAGTGACGGACTTACGGGCCGGTTAGAAGATGATGAATTGGCGGCCGTATTGGCCAACTATTCGCCACGCGAGGCGGCTCGCTTACTAATCGAAATGGCAAATCTTCGCGGCGGCCAGGACAACATTACAGTCGTAGTCGTAAAAGTTGTCGGAACTATCGACGCAAAAAACGAGGCCGCCGTAGAACCAATCACCATCGGACGGAAAAAGCCGGGTAGCGCTTTGGTGCATACGATTGGCGTGGCTGCGGCAGTATTTGGCCTCTTGGCATTGGTCTTTTCGATCACGGAAAGTTGGTTGCTGGCAGCAACCTCAATTATCGGCGGGATTGCATCCGTGATGTGGCTGAGCTGGTATCGGTCGCATCTGCATTCGGGAACCGCTTCACTCACCGCCGAGCACAAACTTGGCCGGGCCCCGTATACATCCACGGAATGCCCGACAAGAAATCGGTTCATTCAATCGCTACCGGATCTGGTTCAGGAGTTCCGGCAAAGTGCGGAGGAAGCGAAATGGGTAAGCTCTTGGCCCAGCTTAAGCCTCGAGCGCCTCGCCCAGGTCAGTCGTTTGGATCGCAACGAAGATACACTCGCTGCCTATTCGGAGGTGGTTTGCAACCTCATGCAAGAAGTGCGCAAACAACAGAAACGAAAGGCAGGGGACTCATCCATCGTGTTGTAGAAGCTATTAGCTCGAACTGCATTCCTTCGGTTTTTGTCTTGGTGGCTGTTCGGTGAGGCGGCTGGTGATCGAAATACACACTGTCTGTGAGTTTCTTGAACAGTTTGCTCCACTGCAATTGGCTGAAGAATGGGATAATGTCGGGCTTCTAATCGGAGATCGCCGGCGACCCGTTCAACGAATCATGACGTGCCTGACGGTTACACCCGCGACTGCGGCGGAAGCCGAAAGCGATCGTGTCGAATTGATCGTGACACATCACCCGTTCCCGTTTCGTCCACTGAAACGCATCACATCCGACGACACAACCGGCCGACTACTCCTGCAATTGATCCGTGCGAACGTGGCCGTGTTCAGTCCGCACACTGCTTTTGACTCTGCTGTGCAAGGTATCAATCAGCGGTTGGCGGAGGGATTGGGACTGCGGGACGTACGGCCCTTAATTCCCGACGGCGCCACTGCATCCGAGGCCGGACGTGGACGATTCGGGCGATTGGCTGAGCCCCTATCACTTACTGATTTGGCGCGCCGAGCGAAGGATTGGCTAAAAATTGACAAGCTGGGATGGGTAGGCTCGAGTATGCGTGAAGTCAGTCTGGTAGCAGTCGGATGCGGCAGCGCGGGACAGTTTTTGGAACCGGCTCAGCGATGCGGCTGTGAGGCGCTGATTACTGGAGAGACAAACTTTCATACGTGTCTCGAGGCGGAAGCCAGCGAGACAGCTCTGCTGTTGCTTGGCCATTTCGCCAGCGAAAGATTCGCGGTCGAGCAATTGGCTGACGTTTTACGGCAGCGGTTTGACGAAATTGACATTTGGGCGAGCCGGCGCGAAAGGGATCCGCTGCAGTGGATGTGAACAAGCGGCATCGTCGTCATCGGGACACTCCGGGTGCCGTTCACTTTCGGCACACCGAGTGTGGTCAGGTCAGCAGCCGAAAGCCACCAGCTCCCCCGCCCCGCTCTCCCAAGTTGCTTGCGATTATGCAATTGGCCAGTGGAATCGATTGCACGCAAGGAATTCGGGGGCGACGGTACAAGACAATGCAGTGTTGCCCACGCCACCGCGAGTGTTTGAACGGCTTCGAACCATTTTCCGCATTGCAGAGATTCCTCTTTATCGCCTGCGTAATTGCTGGCATCGGCGCATGTAACAGGCAAGCGAATGAAACCGGAACAAGCGATCTTGTCTGGGGTCGGCCGGGATTTGGAGACGGGCGATTTCAGCGGCCACGGGCCATCGCTATCGATCCGCGAGATCAGTTGTTCATTGTGGACATGACCGGGCGGATACAAGTCTTCACAGCGGAAGGCGAGTTTCTGCGTAGTTGGCGAACTCCAGAGATCAAACACGGTAAGCCAACTGGGTTATCCTTTGACAACGAGGGTAATCTGATGGTGGCCGACACCCACTACTTCAGAATCCTGTTCTATACCCCGGAGGGAGTCTTGCTGGATAAAAAGACGATCGGTGGGACCAACGGACGTGGACCCGGCGAGTTCAATTTTGTCACCAAAGCAGTTCAAGACTCTCACGGAAACTTCTACATCTCTGAATATGGCGAGTACGATCGAATACAGAAGTTCTCGCCGGAACGAAAGTTTCTGATGGAATGGGGGGGACACGGTCAAGAACCCGGGCACTTTATGCGACCCCAAAGCCTGGCGCTGGACCAGCAAGATCGATTATTTGTGGCTGACGCATGCAACCATCGCATTCAGATTTTTGATGCCACGGGCGACGAGCCAAAGTTTCTTGGGATGTGGGGCGAACATGGCAGCGAGCCAGGCCAACTTAGTTATCCCTACGGAATGATCCTGGACGGTGAAAATGACATGTACGTCTGCGAATATGGAAACCATCGTGTTCAGAAGTTTTCACGC
This sequence comes from Planctomycetota bacterium, assembly GCA_031400345.1. GTDB lineage: Bacteria > Planctomycetota > Planctomycetia > Pirellulales > Pirellulaceae > JANNPR01. Next base: position 12,953 of record JANNPR010000539.1, read on the forward strand.
GACGGCAAGCTGCTCGCGCAGTGGGGCCGAGCCGGACGCGGCGAAGGGGAATTAAACCAACCCTGGTCGCTCATCAAAGATTCTCAGGGACGCGTGCACGTGTTGGATTCGTATAACCATCGAGTACAACGTATTCGGCTATAGTATTAGGCACGCTCTTCCGTGTGCCCCAACTTTCCGGCATGGCCGTGATCGTGTGCAAAACGGCATCTAGGATGCGGCGGCGTGGTCCGTGCGTTCCATTCGTCGCTCGGCCAAGTTGGTGTCGACTTGCACCTGCATGTTCACACTCCAACGACCATTGGCATCGGCTCGAATATGCCAATGCGGCAAAACAACCACCGATTGGTGAACTAGTTCAAAGCCACCCTCTGATTGGCTCACCGTCTCGATTGGGAACGTCCAAAGGCTCGTGGGTTGATTGGCGGACCAGCGCACATCGATGCCCAACCACTCGTCAACCAAACCTAGATCCATCGCGTCGTGCAAATTGAGACGGGTACCCAATTGTCCGAGTCTTCGCCGTTCGCCTTGATAGAAGTAGCGATCGTCGGCGCCCGACGGCAGGCCGGCGAAATTGAATTCGACGCCGAAGTGAATTTCTCGGTTGGTCGGCAGCCCCTCCAACAAATAAGTGAACTCTAGAACATTGCTTCCTGCTTCCAAGGTAATGCCCTTGGTGATCCGTAGCGGCTGATTGAATGCAACTCCGTCGCGCGAGAGCACCACCTGGATACGATCGGGGTTTCTCCTCAGCCGTGCTTCATACACACCAGTAGTAAAGTCACCTCGTTCTTCCACTCGGCAGCGTGGGAGGTCTTCGGACACCACATGAGCGTCATAAAAATGGTCTATCAAACTCTTGCGCAAATGAGCGTCATACTGGACACGTTGATCTAAATCGGCTTGTTTGAAGATAACCCGATCGTGAATGCTGGCAACGTTGCCGTCACCGTGTCGAGCACCCGCCAGTACCTTGCGATGGTAAGCCTCGGGACGCCGAGTGAGTGTTGCCAAAAGATTCAGACAAATAGTTCTCACATCGAGTTCGTAGAGATGACCACCCGCTGAAGGAGCGATCAGGGCAATCAGCTTATCATTGGACAGACGAACCTCTTGGCGAGCATCAAAATTGAAGTCATCTACGACGGCTTCAACTCGCACTCCTTGGCGACCCAGCGCTTGGTCCAATAAGTTGTCGGCCGCGATTAAATGATTAAAAACGGCGTTTCGTAAATGAGGTAGATAGATTCCACCGAACGCGCCATGCCAATAGCTGCAGTTGCACTGGCCACGGTAGAGCTCTCGGCGGGCAAAATG
>JANNPR010000547.1:0-3221 GCA_031400345.1 Planctomycetota bacterium
TTAGTGAAGATCAGCGAAGATTAGTGTTCCTTGCCCAATCAGGATCCAATGGTGCGCTAGGATTGGTCGTGCGAATTGATCGCTAGCGATTTTAAGTATCGAGACAACAAAGATTTTTCGTGCGTTATGGAATTGGGACAGTCGAACTACTGGCGTTTCGATCTCGCAGTCGACTCGAGCGACGACGGGTATTGGATCTTCACGTGACCACGAGCACCCAGGATAATCACGCTGCCCTGTCGGCTTGCCTTGCCCTCTGTATCCGACTCATCTATGAGTTGGCTCGCATCGTGCAAACCGGCTTCCCAACACTATTCATGTGATTGCAATTGTTGACCTTGACCCTATCCATCGTCTTCGTGGCCACGGCCCTGTTGTTCTTGGCCATGACCGTGTCCACGTTGTTCCACTTGCGGTGGGCACATCGCCTGCCATCGCTGGCAACGCTTACCGCGACCGATGGCATGCATCGATCCGCCGACAATTTTGAGCGCTGCACTGTGGTCATCGCTGCCCGCGATGAGGAAACTCGAATAGAAGATACCATCCGTCATCTACTGGCGCAGGACTACGTGCAGGTCGAAATAATCGTTGTTGACGACCGTTCAACGGATCGCACTACGGTAATCTTGCAGCAATTATCCCAGCAAAACGCTCGCGTCCACGTGAAGCGGGTAAACGAGTTGCCGGACGGATGGCTGGGCAAATGCCATGCTTGCCACATTGGCGCCCAGTCCGCTACCAGTGAGTGGCTTTTGTTCACGGACGCGGATTGCTGGTTAAAGTCAGATGTGATTATTCGTGCGTTGCGAGTGGCTGCGCGGGACTCGGCGGATCACATTACGTTAACTCCAGGCATAGCGCCGGAATCGGTGGGCGCACAAGCCTGGCACTTGGCATTTTTAATAAGCCTGGCGAACTGGTTTTCCGGTGTGAATCGCGATCGACCGAAGGCTTACCTGGGCATGGGGGCATTTAACTTGGTTAAAGTGTCGGCGTACCACCAATGTGGAGGCTACGAGGCCTTGAAACTCACGGTGTTGGACGATGTGAAGTTGGGACTTCTATTACATCGCGCCGGGAAAAGGACGCGGGGATTCATCGGGGGCAAGGATGTCGAATGCCACTGGGGGACTACGGTCACCAGCATGATTAAAATCATGGAGAAGAACTATTTTGCTGCACTTGATTTTAGATTTTGGACCGCGTTAGCCGCCAGCCAAGGTGGGATGCTGTTTTGGGGTATTGGATTAGCGGGGCCATTGACTGGAACGCTGGCCGGAATAGCCGCGGGATTGTGCCTGCTTTCCTTGATCATTCCAGCGTATCTCCTAGCTCGGCGTTTGGGCTGGCCCTTCGCGGCTGCGCTCCTAACGCCCTTCATTTTTCCGCTGCTGTTTTACGCGGTTTTCAATTCAATGTTTGCAACGGTACGCAATGGTGGCATCCGGTGGCGTGGCACCTTTTACCCGCTGGACACTTTGCGGTCCGGCACAGTACGGTAGTAACCGTCACTGCCGGGCCGAGAGTGTGCCATCTGGCAGCCGCCGTAGTTGGCTAGAATGTTCAGCAAAGATTATTTCAACGGTAAGCCAGTGCTGAACAACGTACAACCAAGTGATTCGAACTATCTTGCCTCGACAACTGCTATCTGCCTTAGGCGGCTAATGTTGTTCGACCAAAACCTCACATGACCAACTCGCCCAAGCTTGCCCATCCAGTTAAATCGGATCATTCTTCCAAACGCCTGAGCGTCACCGCAGTGTCTTTGACGATGCTCACCGTCGTACTTTGGGGTGGTACTCCCGTGGCGATAAGTTTCGCTGTCGAAGTATTTCCTCCGTTTGCATCTGCCGGCTTTCGCTTTTTTTTGGCGACCTTCGTGATGTGGTTTTGGAATTGGGGTGAAGGTGTTTCTCTTAGACTAGAGTCCGGTCAATGGCGGCCCTGTATGATCGCCGGCTTTTTGCTGTTTGTTCAGATTGGAATTTTTACCGTCGCAGTGAAGTGGTCCAACTCGTCGCACGGCAGCCTATTTATTAACACGTACATTTTCTGGGTTGCAGCGATCGAACATTTCGTGACTGGTACCGATCGCTTAACGGTTCGGAAGCTAGTGGGGCTGATGCTTGCTGCTCTTGGAGTTGTGGTTGCGATAACGTATTCGGTGCGGTGGGGCGGAGGACCCAACTCGCTTTCATCCGCTACCTTGGTGGGCGATATCTTGATACTCGTTAGCGCTGGCTGGCTGGGGATAAAAATCGTCTACACTAAAGTTGCCGTGCGCGACGTTGCGCCTGGAAAGCTGATCTTCTGGCATGACGTCTTTGGCGTACTACTATTTTTCGCGTACAGTGCGATTTTCGAAAACTTTCCCTTGGATCTATCCCTAAGTGATCGTCGACTTCAAAACGCATGCCTGGGGTTGCTATACGACGGCCTGTTCGTGGCTGGCCTTTGTTTTGGCATCAACGCTCGTTTATTAGGGCGATATTCGGCATCACAGATCTCTGTCTTTAGCTTCGCCACCCCGTTGTTTGGAATTCTATTCGCCGTGCTGTTTCGCGGTGACCCGCTATCGGCAGGGTTGGCGGTTGCCGGCCTGTGCGTCGGTGCGGGCATTTTGATCGTGAACTGGCCTGCGAAAAACTAACGGCACACCAAACCATGCCGACGGAGAATACGCGATCTGATCGATCAGTCCGATCCAATCGCGCGCTGCAGTAGGTTCGCGGTGATACGCTGCACACGCGTGTCCGGTCCATGAGGACGGCTCCAGTGGGACCAGGGCAATGTGTGGCCTGGAGGGGAGCTAAGACCTTGCGCCCAGAAGATGGTCGACGCATTGAAAACGAAGTTGCCTTTGGGGCCCGGATAAATCGTGGCGGCCCATTGTTGTGGTGTTTCACCACCCACCCAGGCCGTTCCTTTGGCTACGACTTCTAAACCAGGAATACGGGCGGGACTGCCATGATACTCCCAGCCGATGAGACCTGGGATTCGATCACCTTGCCCTACGCCGGTGCCTTCAAAGATCCAATGGTTGGGTTTGGTGACGATCCAGTCTCCGCCTCCATTGACTGGCTCGACGTTGCGAGCTCCCATCAGCAGTCCCTCGTCGGGACCGTGTTCAGGAAATGGGCCGTGTTCCAATACTGTTCGGCACTACAGTTGCGTGGGTGTTGGAGTTCGGGAGAATGCAAAATGAAAAATGCAAAATG
>JANNPR010000588.1:0-2677 GCA_031400345.1 Planctomycetota bacterium
ACCGACGATATTCGAATAGCGAATGGGCCACACGCGTAGGGTGGATAGGTGATAGTGTGCCGCTTCTGGCAGCCGCCGGAGCTGGCTTGGATTACATCAAACGGCTCATTCGGCGGCAAGCCAGTGCTGGGAACTGTCGGACAAGGTAAGCCGCCTGAACTCAATATCAGTTGTGGAAACGAAACAATTCGAACGCATTGACTCCTACGTTGTTCCGCACTGGCTTGCCGCCGAAATAGTCTTTGCTGAACCTCCTAGCTAACTCCGGCGGCTGCCAGTGGCACACTCCCGCTCAACATCTCCAAGGGCGCCTGATCCACATTCTTGAGACAGTGGGACTACGAAATCCAAATTTATCCTTCTCTGACTTGACACTCGGCCACCCACCGTCTAGTGTACTAGTTGTCTAGTACAGGAGAACGCTTATGTTCTTTCATATTGCAGCGGATAACGGGTTGGCGATTTACGATCAGGTGGTGCGGCAGGTTAAATTCGCCGTGGCAGGCGAAGTGCTCAAAGCCGGAGACCTCGTTCCTTCGGTGCGCGAATTAGCGCGTGAGTTGGCGATTAATCCCAACACCGTGGCGCGGGCGTATCAGCAATTGCAATCGGACGGGGTGGTAGAAACGGTGCGGGGCATGGGAATGCAAATTACGCCCGGCGCAGCGAAGCGTTGTCGAGGGGAGCGAGTCAAGCTAATTCGTGAACGGCTGGCGCAAGTGTTAGTGGAGGCGCGGCAAAGTCATATCGAACCCGCCGAACTCAGGGACATCGTCGAAAGTGAACTCGAGGCGTCGTTGAAACGTGGAGCATAAACATGGACCCTATCATTCGTGTTTCTCGATTGTGTAAGAAGTTTGGGCGACAAACGGCATTGGACGAGGCGTCTTTCGACGTGCCACGCGGGGTTGTGTTCGCATTATTGGGGGAAAATGGCGCGGGGAAATCGACCACAATTCGTATTCTGCTGGGTTTGGCGGAAGCGGACTCCGGGCAGGCTCAGGTGTTGGGCTTGGATAGTTCACGTGACGGTTTAGAAATCCGCAGGCAGGTGGGCTATGTGCCCGAGCGTCCCACGTTGTACGAATGGATGACCGTGGATGAGATTGGCTGGTTTGCCGCCGGTTTTTATCCTCCCGGCTTTTTGACGCGCTATCGCGAGCAAGCAGGCCAATTCAAGTTGCCATTGCAGCAAAAGATTAAGAATCTTTCCAAAGGAATGCGGTCGAAGGTGGCTCTCGCGTTGGCCATGGCTCATGACCCCGAACTGCTCGTCTTGGACGAACCAACGTCCGGCCTGGACACACTGGTTCGCCGCGAATTCTTGGAAAGCATGGTCGATCGAGCGGGCGTCGGAAAAACCGTGTTGTTGTCGAGCCATCAAATACACGAGGTAGAGCGAATTGCCGATTACGTGGCGGTCATGCGCGACGGCAAATTGCTATTGGTGGAACGGCTCGAGCGGCTGAAGGCACGAATCCAGGAACTGACCATTACATTAGAAGATGGTGGCGCGGCCCCTCCGGCAATCCCGGGTGAGGTGCTGCGGGAGCGGAAGCGAACTCGGCAATGGCAGCTGGTAGTCAGTGATATTACTGACGAGGAGATTGCGGCACTTCGATCGCGAGTTGCGGTTCAATCGGTTGAGGTGCGAACTCCAAGTCTGGAAGAGATCTTTGTAGCGCTGATGCAGTCGAAACGAACGGAACTTTCCCCTGAGATCTGCCAGTCCGTCCAATCAACAACCGGTTGATGCGTGTTGAAGAACGGACTTCACCCGAGTCGGAGACAACCCATGACTAGCTCCATTTTTTGGCGATTGCTATGGAAAGAGTATCGCACCCAGTTATCACTGTGGCTGTCGATCGCGACCGTATCGATCGCTATTCAATTACTGGCGATGTTGTGGATTTCCCTGGAACATTCACCCCAGGTGCTTCCGCTATATGTGATAGCGTTCGCCATGCCTTGCTTTTTCGTGTTGGGTTATGCGGGGACGACGTTTGCTGTGGAGCATGAGTTGCAGACCTACGAATTTTTGCGAGTGTTGCCCACCCGATCAAGAATCATGTTCGTAGCAAAAGCCTTGGTGGCATTAGCCAGCACGCTTTGCTTATTCCTGATGCTCTGGTTATCTGCCTACGGAATGGCTGGCGGTAAGGTGCACATCGATTCGTCGGATTCACTCGTTTTTCAAGCGGCGGAAGTGGGGCTTACGGCGGTCGAGCTATTCGCGTGGGGCGTGTGCTTCTCATTGATCATGAAGCAGCCGATTAAGGCCCTGGTGTTTGCGGCAATTGGCACGATTGTGGGACGACTGGCCCTCGTGGCGATAGTAAATGTAGATATGGGCGATCCAAATCGTGGACTCGACGCACAGACCGTCACCGTCCGCATCGTGTATGCCGGGTTGATCTTGTTATTGGATCTGGTATTGGCGGGATATTGGTTTGGCGAAAAGTCGGTGCTTGCTGAAATGATGAGACGTCGAGCGGGCGGCCGTACAAAACATATGTTGCCCGACACCGCGGCGTCGCTAACAGGTGGACGAAACGCGCGGACGGGCTTTCTCCGTCTCGTATGGCAAGAGTTGCGGGAGGCCCGCTGGTTAATGGCAGCCATTGGTATCTTGGCACTGCTGACGCTGACATTTCTTAGATTTAGGCCGACGATGATG
>JANNPR010000621.1:0-4676 GCA_031400345.1 Planctomycetota bacterium
CGCGTTGGGTTCACCGTATGGTGGCCAGTGTCTTGGCCGTCGTATTACACCTGGTGATCGCGATTGTGCTGTCCGCGGTAGTTTTGTCGCGTACTCGAGTGTCGCCCACGAGCTCCGAACATGTCGTCGAGATCGTGATCGCTAACAACAAAACGAATCCATCCATAAAATTCACGCAAGGTTCAAATGAACCTATCGCAGGGATTGAGAATAATGCGACCCCGGCTTCCAGGGACTCACCTGCCGAAAAGGTCCCACCTTCGGAGCCCATTGGTGCGGCACTCCATCGTGAATCGAGTATTTCATCGGAACCGCAACATGCCTCGCCAAAAAACGACGAAAGAAGATCGGCGGATGCATACCCTGTTCCGCGAACATCCCGCCCGGTCATTGTCGATCCGGATCTTGACGTTGCTGCAATTGTGGCTGCCGATCGTTACCGTTTGGCTGCTCGGCAACCGCGAGGTCCTGTGGGGGCCGTATCGTTGTTCGGTTCGGAGCCAGCTCAGGGTAGATCCTTTGTATTTTTGCTTGATCGCTCGAAAAGTATGGGTGGTAGAGGTTTGGCGTTGTTGGATGCGGCGGAAAAAGAATTGACCCGCGCTCTGAATAGCCTGGAACAGACCCATCGATTTCAAATCATTGCTTACCACGACCAATGCAAATACTTGTCAAACGGGAAATTGCTGGACGTCAGCGAAGCGAATAAGAAGTTGGTTCCCGAGTTCTTAGGAAACATGGGTGCCTTCGGGGGAACCAATCACTTGCAGGCAATCTCAGCCGCGATGGCTCTGGAGCCGGACGTCATTTTTTTGTTGTCCGACGGTGCGGAACCATTTCTCAACGACTACGAAATTGAATACCTCCTTCGGCTGGCGCAAGGTCGCACGCGTGTCGATTGCCTGCAATTTGGAGATCCGTTGATAACAAGTAATAATTTTATGAGGCGGCTAGCCGGACGGATGAGGGGGCAGTACCACCAAGTGAAGTAGTGGACGTCAATTTCCCCGCGCACGTGCTCGGGGCAAAATACGCCTCCGGCCCGTTCGCAGGTTGTCGTCGCTGCGGACCACCTCGTAGTCCACCATTTCCAGCGTTTTGCGTTCGGTAACGCCGCCAGCGGGATCCAGCTTCTTCGTGGTTTGATAGACAACTCCACCGGGCACGTCAAGACATTGGATTTCTAGAATTACTGTCGATGGGCCGTGTGGTTGCCGCTGCACGGACTTCACATAGGAAGTCGATTTGACCTCCGAAAGCACTTTGTATGGCATGTCCACAGCCACGACTTCGACCTCGGTTTCGTAGCGGACTATTTTTCCTTCCGAGTCGGTAGCCTTCGTCGATCGTTTGAGGACGTATGGCGGAACGCGATCGGAATAATAGATTTTAGTAAATCGCTTGAAATCGGGTCCACTAAGGGTTATTTCGCGAATTTCCGCTGACACCTTAGTCCCGCAGATAACCAATTCCGCGTTCTCTGTTTTCTTGTCCGTTACTGTTTGGCCGGGGAGTTCGCCATGGAAGCCATACGTGGTATATCGAGGCTGCGCAGAAACCCTTTTCCCGGCGACTTCGATGGTCGTTTCCACACAGAGCGTGTACGAGCTCTGGTCCATCGCTGCCAACGTGGTTGTCGTTTCGGACATGCTAACGCCGGTTATAGCCCCGTACTTGTCCAGCGTTTCGGTCGCGACGCGAACCCGTTTCCACGACCCGGGACTCAGCTTCGCCCACGGATGCAGCTCGCGTGGGGCGAACTCTTCTTGAGCCAAGCCAGGTTGCATCGAGGCAAATAGGCAGGCGAGGAGGGTCATTAACGGTTTGAGACAAGCACTCCGCACTTGAACAAATCTCCGGTGTTCAATTCGACCCCTGGGTGGGGGTTTGAGAAGCGAGGCCCATTTTGACGTCCGCAGAACCCGTTGAATACCCCCTAAATGTATGACTTACACTGGCGGGGTGGCTGTTTCGCCAAGCCCCCTGATCGTATTGTTCACAGCAGCGACCAGCTTGGCATCTTCATCGGGAGAAACGCTGCGTAAATCGAATAGTAGACGGTCCTTCTGGACACGTCCGAAAACCGCCGGTTGGCCCTGTCGAAGCATGGCCGCGAACTGATCTACGCTGTGATCCGCCGGTCGTACCGCAACACACCACGTTCGAATTTGTTGAGTAGGAACCGCGCCGCCACCCAGATAGGTAACGTCTGGGATCGCTTCGGCTTGGGCAATCGTGCCGACAGCGGCCAATTGCGGTGCCAAGCGCTCGGCCCGATTCTTCAGGTTGTCTAACGGAGTCGCCAACATCGCCAGCAAGGGGACCGACCGTTCGGCGACTTCCGGGTCTTGATAGAGGCGCAATGTAGCGGCAAGTCCTGCGAGCGTGAGCTTGTCAACTCGCAAGGCCCGCATCAAAGGATGTTGGGTGATCGTCTTGATTAGGGATCGTTTGCCAACAATGATCCCGCATTGTGGACCTCCCAAAAGCTTATCACCACTGAAGAGTACTAGATCGGCCCCCGCGTGAATGCTCTCTGCCGCCACCGGTTCGCCATCGAGTCCGTACTTTGAAAAGTCGATCAGAGCTCCTGATCCGATGTCGTCGATCAACGGAATCCCATGTCGACGGGCCAACGTTACGAGTTCCGCCAGTGTCGGTTGTTCTGTAAATCCTACGACGATATAGTTGCTGGTGTGGACTTTAAGGAGGGCCGCCGTTCGATCGACAATCGCACGTTCGAAGTCCTCAATCCGAGTCTTGTTGGTCGTACCAACTTCGCGCAACACCGCGCCGCTCGATAACATCACATCGGGTAGTCGATAGCTGCCGCCAATTTCTATTAATTGACCTCGGGAAACGACGACCTCTTTTCCTTGAGCGAGCGCAACCAGCGTCAGCAATGTGGCTCCCGCATTGTTGTTGACGACAATCGCGGCTTCAGCTCCCGTCAACTGTGTGAGTAGTTTTTCGACGGCTAGCACACGTTGCGATCTTTCACCCGTTTCCAAATCGACCTCCACACTGGCGTAGCCGCCGGCGACTTCTAGAATGGCGTCGATCGCTTCCCGAGCTAAAGGTGCGCGCCCTAACCCCGTATGCAACAGGATGCCTGTGGCGTTGATCACCGGTCGTAAGGACCGTTTCTGTTCACGGACGATGAACTGCGCGATGTGTTGCGCTAACTCAGAAGGGTTGGGGAGTTTGAGCTCGCCAGCCGCCGATTGAACTTCGTTGCGGAGATTGGTCAGGAAGGAACGAACGTTAGTGACGACCGCACTTCGATGAAACTGCCCAAGCAGGTCCCGAATGGGGGGACTCTCTAACAATTCGTTTACGGAAGGAATATTGCGAAGCAAATTCGACATGGAAGAATACTCGTAAGAAGAATGAACTGATGGTTACGCTACTCCGGCGTTGCGCACCGCTAATACTCGCATATCGCCGCGGCGTTCCGTAAAACCGATCCGATCCAAATACTCGCAATAGGGCACAGCATATTTACGAGTCGTATTCAAGATTTCTCGAATTGCGCTTACGGTCAAGCCGTCACCGCCACCAAGTCGTTCGGTAAGTACTCGGCGCGATTCCCGATCGATGTCAACGTGCAGGTAAAAATCGGGCGAGATGCGAATCAATTCCCCGTTCGCAGCCGCCAAGGCTAACAACTGGTCAACGGAGTCCTGCAGTCGAGCCGCGAACACCTTACAGTCTTTGACGGACGGTGCTTGAAGGCCAGCCTGCCGGTGATTTTCAATGAGTTGGCTCAATAGTTTCTGTTCGTTATGAGACAGCTTGGGTCCATGCCCACTCAATGCAACTCGTCCATCTGTTAGCTGCACACGTTCCTGTTGATGCATGCTCTGTAAAGCGACGTTGAGTATTTCTTTATCCCCCAAATACTCGAAGGCATGCAACAGATGCGAACGGTCTAAGGAGATACGCAGCGGACTGAGTTCGTGAAGTTTCTTGAGCACGGTCGCGATGCGATCACATAGCTTCGACAGCAGCAGACTGTGGACTCGAACTGACCGAGTCGGGGACACGGTGATTTCGCAGTAATCGCCCGAAGTTTTCAGACGTTGGTGGGCCGACTGAAAATCATCTATCCCGGCAGTGCGAGGCAGGTCTTCAGGCTTCCAATTGCGCCAGCCTGCAAAATACAGGGCGGCCGAAGCGCGAATATTTGGTTGGTTGGATGCCAATTTCCGAAGCTGGTCGAGCGTTTCTTCATCGGGCCGCCGGATTCGTTGCGCATCGGGGTCGAGCACTCGCCCACCACCGATTGTTCGAACCGGCGACTCGCTGCGTATAACGAAGGGCTGGTTCCAGCTCGTGACGCAGGGCGCACTAAGGTACAACTGCGCGAAAGCCTTCGCGCCGGCAGGAATCTGATCGACTTCGAGCAATCGAACGCTGGCCATTAATTCGGCTGTCCCAATGTGGATGCGAATGCGATCGCGATCCTTGAGTGGTCGCGCCAAACCGGGCAGTGTCGACAAAGACACGGATAGCAGCTTGCTAGGAAGCAAATGATCGGGGGAGGCTAGCTCTTGTCCACGTCCGATTTCATCGTGATGAACTCCTGCGAGATTGATCGCGGCACGTTGGCCCCGATGCACCTCATCAACAGGCCGGTCGTGATTCTGCAGGCTGCGTACACGTACCGGGATATT
>JANNPR010000648.1:0-7885 GCA_031400345.1 Planctomycetota bacterium
GGGCTAGTCGGCTATTCTCTTGGACGAGCGTACGTATTTCATTCTTTGTTTCTTGAACCTACTCGTAGTCAGGAGAGGCGAGCGGCTCCTGTTGAATGTCACTGGTAACTGGTCACTCGTCATTTGTCACAGGTGGGGAAGCACGATGGCAGCAAAGCGCGGCGCAGCTCGACCGTACAGCGCACGTAAGGCCCGGGCTTATAGGACACATCGACAAAACCCCTAGATTCCCTAAAGTCCGTCTTGGTGAAAGGGGCGAAAGGGAGTGTGCGGGCGACAGGGCAAGCAAAAATGGCTGAATTTAGGGCCTGACAGCCTGCCCGACAGCGTCCGATTTGAATAGGACCGATCGGACGGATTCGACCCGATCAGTCCTATGATCTACGGCTCGCAGGCCAATGACCAGTGACCAGTGACAAATGACTAGTGACCAGTGACTAGTGACCAGTGACCAGTGACTAGTCTTCAGAAAACGCCGAGTCGAACGCCCGCCCGCTTCCGACGAAATCGTGTTTGCGGACGAACTGGCAAGCTTCTTTGGCTCCGAATTCGCGATCCATCCCCGAATCTTCCCACTCGACCGACAACGGCCCTTTGTAACCAGCGTGATTTAGCGCGCGGATTATCTCTTCGAAGTTAACGCCGCCTCGGCCAGGGCTGCGGAAGTCCCAACCACGTCGTGGATCTCCGAAGTTTAAATGGCTGGCTAAGATTCCGCTCCGGCCATTCAGTGTCGTGATCGCGTCTTTGACATGCACGTGATAGATGCGTTCCGGAAATGCACGAATGAACTCCACTGAATCCACTCCTTGCCAGTGCAGATGGCTCGGGTCGAAATTGAACCCAAACTCCTCGCGATGATCGAGCGCCTCGAGCGCCCGTTCGGCGGTATATAAATCGAAGGCAATTTCCGTGGGATGAACTTCGAGTGCAAACTTGACCCCACATTCACCGAACACGTCCAGAATCGGATGAAATCGTTCGGCGAGGAGGGCGAAGCCGCGATCAATCATGCTGGCAGGTACGGGCGGAAACGAGTAATTGAGATGCCAGATACTCGATCCGGTAAATCCATTGACCACGCTGACTCCCAGTTTCTGCGCTGCGCGTGCGGTATTTTTCAATTCCTCCGCGGCGCGTTTGTTTACGCCTGCCGGATCGCCATCTCCCCAAACATAGGGTGGCAAGATCGCTTTGTGCCGTTCGTCGATTGTGTCCAGTACGGCCTGACCCACCAAGTGAGCACTGATCGCGTGGCACTGCAGATCGAGACGTTCGAGCAGATCTCGTTTGCGCGCACAATAGCCACTATCGGACAGCGCCTTGTCGACTTCAAAATGATCCCCCCAGCAAGCCAATTCGATACCGTCGTAGCCAAACTCTTTGGTCTTGCGAGCCATATTCTCCAAAGAAAGGTCGGCCCATTGTCCGGTGAACAGCGTCACTGGTCGTCCCATAGTATGCTCCTTGCCAGCCCAGAATGTATGTCCGCACGCGCAATATCGGCGCAACTCTACTTGGCTACGCCGTACAGGTTCGCGAAAGGGATATTGTGCCCACCGCAAAAAAAAGACGCAACCACCGGCTGCTATAATGCCACTCGGTATCGTCACTGGAATATTGGGTTTGTTTATGAACCGTCTAGCATTTCTGATACTGCTGAATTGCATTCCGGCCGTGGCTACGGCGGCGGACGCCTCGCGAGTTGAATTTGAACTGATTCTCGAATCAGGTCTCCCACCTACCGCTCCACAGCAATGGATGGAAGTACTTAAGGATTTGAAACTGCGCGGTCTTCGAATGCGACAGGCGAAATCCGGTGATCAAGTGGAAGTTATTGACGAAGGAAGTGAAAGATCACGCAGCTACCGCGTCGTCGGAGCTTTAACTGCCCGAAATACACTGTTACTCCCTGGCGGACGATCATTTAACATCTCGGATAAACGGTCGATTGCCACGTGGATCGAAAAACTTCCGCATGGCGGCGCCGATGAATCCGCCGCCAAACAGTCAGCATTCGGTTTATCGGAAAAGCAGTTGGTTGCGATCCATGGCGTGCTCGGAAAGCCGATCACGTTCCTTACGAGAGACCGATCGAGTAACGAGGTGATTACCACGATCGTGCGGGGCCTCGCCGTGCCCGTTGAGTTGGACGCGTCTGCCAAGACAGGGGTCAACAGTCAGGAATCGGTGCTAGATGAATTTGAAGGTCTTAGCAGCGGAACCGCACTGGCCGGCATTTTGAGACCGCTCGGTTTGGTTTTAGCGCCTGAAAAATTCAATGGCAGCGAAGTCCGTTTGCGCATTGCTGAAGTGCGTCAACTATCCCAATCCTGGCCGATCGGCTGGCCCATTGAAAAAACCCCCAAAGAGTCGGCTCCCGATCTTTACAAATTCTTAAATGTCGATATCACCGACGTTCCATTGAACGAAGCTCTGGAGGCCATTCAAAAGAGAGTTCAGATGCCGTTTCTGTTCGATCACAATTCCATGGCCCGGCATCGAGTGGATCCGGTTAAAACAAAAGTAAGCATCCCTCCCGGAAAGACATACTATAAAGGCATCCTTGACAAGATCCTCAGCCAGGGAAAATTGCGATGTGAAATTCGCATGGACGAGGCGGAGAAGGCCTTTCTTTGGGTCTCGACGCAGAAAAGTTGAGACGGTGGCACATCCCTGAGAAGCGGGGAACGGGCCACCCTTGGGCGTGAATATCCTTACATAAGACGGCAGTGATTGCCGCCGTTCACTTGAGCAGAGGCCATGGCACTCTGCGTCCGTTCGAAGATTCGCAGTGGATCATCCCCTTCTTCCACGGTGGTGAGGCCAAGACTGAGCGTAAATTCAAAAGACTCACCGCCGAGTGGCAAAGTGTATTTCCCAGCACCATGGCAGATTCGCTCCGCGACTAGCATTGCGTCTTGGGGGGACGTGCGCGGTAGAAAGATCGCCAGCGCGGTGTCTCCGTAATTGGCGATCACATCGGTTCGACGAAGTGACGCGTCAACATGATACGCGTTAGTACGCAGCACAAAGTCTCGGCCATTTTCACCACACTTGTCCACGATCTTTTGGAAGTCATCCACCGCCACCATCGCCAGGCAAAATGGATCTCCGCCGCGCTTCCATTCGGCGATGCGTTGACGCAATGTCCAAAAAAGCCACTTGCTGTCGCACCAGTTTGCATTCGCAACGTGTTTGGAGCGACCGATCGCACTGGGCTCGAGTACGGCGGCATCTTCTTCGATCGGTGCGAACGTGACCGGAGCCGAGACCGACGACTCGCGTTTTTCCTCCCGAGTTCGTCTCACAGTGGCCGGGGCATTTGCCACGGTTAACAACTGACGCCCATCGTGCCAATGCGTCGAGTTTCGTCCGGACTGTTTGGATTGATACATCGCGGCATCTGCCCGTCGTAATAGTTCAGACAAATGTTCCCGCGGTAGAACTTGAGCGACACCGCAGCTGATCGTGACGCTGATCTGCGTTCCATCGTAGCGCAACGTGGTGACCTCGACTCGCCGACGAATACGTTCCGCCATCCGAACCGCTTCTTCCACCCGAACACCGGCAAGAATCACGCCGAACTCTTCGCCGCCATAACGGGCCACCACATCACCTGAACGAGCATCCTGTCGTATCAAGGAAGCAATCTCTCTCAGAGCAGCGTCACCGATACGATGACCGAACGTATCGTTCAATTGTTTGAAGCGATCGATGTCGATGAACAGCACGGAAAGGACTGCGGCAGTATTTCGCGATTCCAAGCATAGGCGGGCAATTTCCTGTTCGAATACTCGACGGTTCAATAAACCCGTCAGGCCATCGGTGCGTGCTTCCGCAACAATCGTATCGATCTGTTGTCGCTGATCTCGCAACTGCTGCTCGGAATGACGCAACGCTTTAGTAACATCCCCAACCTCGCGTCGCACTTCGTCAATCAAACGCTTGACGGTGCCCGCCCGCTGGCTAATAGCGGAGGCTGCCGGACTTTGGTCCGGCTCAGACGGTATCCCGCTCAACAAAAGGGTGATTTCGTCATGGAGCGTAGTCACCCATTTGATCAAGTCATCGGTTCCTGATGACGTATTTACTTTGTCGCCGGCGATGGTCGCGGAAGGACCGATCGGTTCCAGGAAAGAACCGTTGGCGGAGGCAGGCATTGTGTTAAAATCAGCGATCGTCATCAATGATCCCTATCGGTACAGCCGAATGGCTAAGACGATTCGCCTCATCTTGGGACGTTAGCCTTGGTGCGCACCTGGGGACAGCTCGCACCGGCGGTATAGAAGTACTCTTAAAACTTAGGTCGTAATTAACTTCGGGTCATGCGGGAGCTACGCAAAATGCTGATGCCGTGGCGGGTGTGGGTAGAAGAATCTATTAGGTTGCCGCAATTTGACGGTTGTGACGCCGCGTTGTAGTAGGCGCACTCCGAGCGCCGTAACGACACAGGGAATGTGCCTACTACATCGGCTTCTGTTTCTTCTTAGCCGATTCACGTCGTTCTTGGTATTCCGCCAACACGGTCTGTGGATTGACCAGGAAGTAATCACGGCAACCGGAACAGCAAACGTAGTACGTTTCTCCTTGGTGCCTTACGGCGATCGTCCCATGACCACCCGTAACTATGCACTCGCGGTATGCGGTACCTTTTCCGAATTCGCTCCCTTCGCGAGTGTATCCAACTTGGGCAATTCGCACATACCGATCATCGACTTGTCGCTCATAGAGAACCAACATTCGGTCTCCGCGCGCGACCTGGCTAATGGTGATCCGCGACGGTTGTTCCTGCTTTGCGCTGGGGGTATTCAACACCAGCCGTCGCTTTTCATCGAGTTGGCCGGAATACGTTAGAGCGTCTCCATTCTGCAAGTTGGCTAGGAGCTGATACGTATTGGTTTCGGGTATGTAGCGGAGTTCGCCGGACGTCAGGTGGCGTGGTTGCTCGATGGTAAAACTGAATGCCGGCACGCCATCCTTTGGGAACAGCCATTTCCAGTGGCTTTTTTCCGTCCAGGCACCCTTAGTCGTCCCTTGTTGCAGCTGTCCGACACCACGCCAGTCTCCGATATACGATTGAAGCTCGGTCAGGGCCAATCGTTCGCGATCAAGCCGCTCAAGTTCATCTGCAGCCATCAACGCCATGGCAATCAGAACCCAGACAGCAGCCATTTTTTTGTGACACATTCTTTGTTCCTTGTGCTCGCGGCCAGGCCCACGCCGTGATTCTCAGGTGATTGTTGGCAGCCGTGACCAGTGACAAGTGACCATTGACATTCATTCCCGCAGAAGCTGTCCAATTTCGGGCAGAACCGTTTCATTGACAATCGACAATCGCCCTGGCGCACCATAGAAGCTGTAGACCTGCTTCGTGAAACTCCAGGCTTGGGCGGCAGCGTCGTCGTTGAGCGGTTGATTAAGATGGTTCACCGCCGACGCCAACACCAGCCGCCTAGGAGCAACCAATGCAGCCAGCCGCGATACATCCCCGACGTCCAATATGAAGGGAACAAAGTTTGCCATTCGTTGGTTCAAAAAAGGCTCAGGGCTGATAAACGTTGAAAGTGTATTAATTGCCGCGACCGTAGAAACTTGTTCCTCGAGTGCAGCTGAGCAAATTGCCGCCAACCCACCAGCACCTACACCGATAACAGCGATGCGACGCAAATCCACATCGGATCGATCAGCTAGGAAGGCATGGGCACAAAGAATATCGCAGCACCATTGACCTAGTAATGGTCGGCCCATCCATAATGCCCACTCGGATGAGTTGTGGTCGACAACATCTGCTATCCGATCACTCGTGACCGCAGTTTCGCCAGTCGCTCGCAAATCGATGGCCATTACCTGCCAGCCATTTTTGAGCAACCCTTTAACGAGTTCCCCATCCAGTTGCTGATCCTTTCCAGCTGGATCGACGAACAGCGCGGTGGGCAGCCGCGCCGCGGCATTCTTAGGACGCACCAGAACAGCTGGAATTGGCATCTTCGGTTCGGGATAAAGGACGAGGCTGGTTTCCACCGTGTCAGCCGTTTCGGCCGTTGATAAAACTTCCCCACGACTATCGATGCGATTGGGCAAGTCTCCCAGGATTTGTTTCTCGAGAAGCTCTTTCATCGGCATCGAATCCGCTTCCCACCATTCGCGATGATCTGGTCGGGAAAGCCTACTCAGTTTGAGTTGTCCTTGTTGATGGACAAACTCGGGCATCAGAAGAAAGGTCTTAGGCCGCTGGCTTTCGGGAAAGCAGCGTAGGGTTTGAACTTCTTCGATCTGAATTTCGGGTTCTGGGATGGCGCTACCGTCCCCTTCATCGCGAAGCCATTTTGCTAGCCAGCCGTACATAGCTTCGCGCATGGGTTTGCTGTAATCGTGTCCAGATTCGATCACGACATGCTGGATTCGGTCCGAGGCAGAATGCACGTCGTAGATCTTACGGGCTCGCGCGATCGACTTAACGGCTTCTCCCACCGAAAACTGAAAGGCATCCTTGGTGGCACTGATTACCATTAAGGCTCGTGGAGCAACGAGACCCAAGATCGTTCCTTCTTCTGCCATGGTGAGTCCGCCCGGGAGGGCTTCGCAAACGCAGCATGCCGCCCCTAGGTAGGCGTCGTAGGTCCCGACGGAACAGACAGGCACAACGGCTCTTAACCGCTCGTCCCAGGCTCCCGAGTTCATGGACTGGTTGCCCCCTCCGGACGCGCCTGTGATAGCCAATCGTTCGCCATCAACCTCCGGCCTGCTGATTAGGTAATCCACGGCTCGCATATTGTCGTAGATTTGCAGACCCAGCAGAGGCGTACCGACTGGCCATGTCGAAGCACCAAGTATGGCCCCATGGTAAGTTCCTTTAGCGGGAACAATCGCTCGCTCGCCTGCTCCAAATGCGTCAACTGCCAATACGAAGAAACCGAGCCGCACCAAACCTACGGCCCGGGCATGCGGTACGGGATCGACCCGCGCCCAGGGCCAATGGCCATGAACTGATAGGACGGCGGGCACTCGGCCGGATCTTGTCGTGGGCACGTAAGCATTGGCAGTCACCCAGAGGCCGGTCCGCGATTGGAATATTAGCCGTTCGATTCGGTAACCGTCGCGATCGATGGTTCCTAGGACCTCCGGATCCAGCGAGCAAGGTTTCGCTGGGAACTCTCCGTACGCCCGCGCCAGACGTTGCCGCAACGCAACTTTTTGGTCGCGCCATGCATCCAAACTCTCCGGTGCACGATCCTGCCCGCGTAGTGCACGAGTTTGTTCTCGAGCGAACTCTAAAAAACTATCCTTAGCGGCGTCCGGTAAGATTCGTTTGCGCATTTATCGCCTCCGTGGAAAAGCGGTTCAGAGGCTGTGAATCTTGCCCGACCTAAACGCTACCCGGCTTGCCCGGGGTGGTTTAACGGCTTTTGAACTACTTCGATATTCGCGCCATCCTCTTTCTTAAGTAGTGCAGAAGCCGCGATGACATTGATTCGAGCTCGGGCGCTAAAGGTTCACTACCTCTCATACTCAAATGAAACATTGGCAAACCACAAAGTCTAGCAAGTAGCGAGCGACTTTATTGAGGCCTGACCCCTTTTCGTCGGGAATAGATATAAGCAACGAACGACCAGAGTCCCGAAAACTTGAATTGCGAGTCGACGTAATGCTCGATTACATAAAACATAAAATAGTAAAAGCGGGCGAACGCCCACACGGAAATCGCCAGTAGTGCTGCTATGCGAAGCGACGGATGTTCGAACAGAATCAGCCCCGCCGCCAACAACCCCACTGCCAAAAACAGAAATCCTTTAGCGATAATCAACCGCGGGCTGGTGATATCCGACATAAGCGCAGGTTGCTAAGGGACTAACTCGCCTGTTAAACATTGAAGAACGGCAAA